>JAJSAI010000028.1 GCA_024274695.1 archaeon
CCGTACTCGGTGAGCGGGAGTATGAGGATCTTGTCCCGGTATAGCACTCCAGTGTCCTCTAGCCTGGTGTACCTTATTCTTTTTTCGGTTTCTTCTTTTCTGGGGGTGACCACTGGCTGTATTGACCCGGTGTAAGAGTCCAGGAAGGTGGTTATAGAGTCTATGACGAGCCTTCTGGGCTTGTATCTTTTGAGGGTCTTTTCTAGTTCGGTTATCTTGCATTTTCCGCTGGTGAAGCTCAGGAACGCGAAGTCCAGGAGTCCTGTGGTTATCAGGTCGTCTAGTTTCCACCCGTACCTGAGAGCCTGTCTCTTGAGGGCGTCAAGGCCCTGTTCTGTTCCCACGTACAGTCCTTTTTCCCCGTGCATTGCTCCCCTGTAAAGGTACTCAAGAGAAAATGTTGTTTTCCCGGTACCCGGCCCTCCTGTGAGCAGGATCACGCTCCCTGGAGGGAACCCTCCTTCTATCAAGGGGTCGAATCCTTTTACGTAGGTTTTTACCCTGAGCATCCGAGACCATCTCCCCCTTTAAGGAATGTAAAAAGCTTTTGTGTTAAAAAGGGTTTCGGTTCACTGGAAGAAGGCTCCTACTTCCACGTCCACTCCCTTGGACAGGGTGAACGGGATCCACGCTAGCGGGTGGACGGTGTCCGTCATTCTTTTTATCCGGAGCATTCTCTTTTCTTCTTCAAGCTTCATTTCTATGGTCCCGTTGGTGAGATACTCCAGGGTTGTTATGACCTGGGGGGAGTGTATTCCTTCTTCTAGCACGAAGAAGCTCGTGTAGTTGTTCTCGGCTGCTTTGGCGGTCACGAGCTGCACGAACTTGTACACGCTCCTTTCCTCGTTATGCAGCAGCAGGTCTGACAGAGAGTCTATGACCAGCACGCCTCTTTCTCCTTTCTTGAACGCTTCCTGTATGAGTATTAGCAGCTCGTCCAGGCGGGTGACGCTTGACAGCACGTTTTCCCCTTGCTTCGCGCCTATCCTCCAGGAGTACGCGTCTATGAATGTTAGGCGTTCACTGTACCTGCTTATGTCAAAGCCCCTGGCCTTCATCTGGGCCTTGATGCTTTCAGGGGATTCTGTTGTTGTGACGAAGACCACGTTTTCTCCTTTTGTCAGGGTATGGTATGCTACTTGTCTCACGAGCGTGGTCTTTCCGGTGCCAGGGAATCCTATCACGAGCACTGCCGAGTTCTCTGGGACTCCGCCTTGGAGCAGTTTGTCCAGGCCCGGCACGCCAGTGCTCTTCCTCTTAACTTCGTTCATTTGAACACGAACCCCTTCTCGGTTATGCTGTAGTACAGGGTTTTCTTTTTAACATCCCACGGCCATCGGATTATCTTCATGACCCTTTTTCTCCCTCCTGTCATCTCAAGCCTGAGCACGCCTTCAAAGGATTCTTCCAGGAACAGCATTACTTCAGGGTGGACCATCTTGTGGTGAATGAGCGCCATCACGTGCCCGCAGTGCTTTTCCCAGGAGAGCAGCCTGTCCGCCAGGAAGTCTTTTAGCTTGACGGAGTTACTGCAGACCTCCGGGTCAACTCCTCCTAGCCCGCTTTCCATGAAGATGTGGGACAGGGAGTCTATGAGCAGCCTGTCAAAGCATTCTTTCTGCGTTCTTTTCCTTTCGTGGATCGTTCGGAAGAAGTCTTCGGGCTCTGGGCCCGCGTACACTATGTTATCCCGCCCGAGACCGATCGCCGTCAGTTTTTTGATTAGGTTATTGGCTGACGCTCCTGCAACGAGCGCGCCCACGTTCTCCCCTTCTCTCATTCCCCCCAGAAGATAATGTAGCCCGAGCAGGGTGCCTCCTGCTCCAGAGTCGTGCTCTACCAGCACGTTATGGTCAGGGTATCCTCCGAGCACCTTGTCAAGATACTTTATTCCAGTGCTCACTCCCAAATTATCCTCTCCAGCTCCCGCAGCCTCAGAAGGTTCCGGGTTATGTTAATGTCAGGAGGGCACACCGCGCGAAGGTATCCCTTGCCAAACTTTATGCCTATCACTATCTTATCGTCGTAGAAGGTCAGGGACTGCCTGAATCCTTTCGGAATCCCTTTGGACTTGAGGAATCCTAAAACGCTCTTGTCAAGCGCTGTTTTCCGCCCGTACGAGAGGATCTCCTTTCCCTTGTCGTCCAGGACAACAAGGTTCTTGAGCGCAGGAAACCTTTCTCTGACGATCCTCCTGAACTCTTTCTCGCTAATCATCAGTTAAAGGAAAAATGCCTGGGTTATTTAAAAGTTTGGTGTGGTGGGGAGAAACGGTTATAAACAACGGGCCTCTTTGGTAAGACCATGAGAGTGTCCACCGGAGTCCCCGGGCTGGATGACCTTACTGGAGGAGGGTTCATCCCAGGGACTGTTAACATTGTCGCGGGAACCCCTGGAACAGGGAAAACAATCCTGGGAATACAGTACCTTGTCGAGGGCGCGAGAAGGGGGGAGAGAGGAATTTACATCTCTCTTGAGGAAAGGGCTGAAGACGTTGCAAAGTTTGTTTCATCCTTCGGATGGGATATTATCGGGCTCGCTGAAAAAGACTTCCTCAGAATCAAACAGTTCAAGATATCCCCTCCCAAGGAAGAGAGGATAGAAGGGGTGACGGCCACCCTGCGCAGGTACAAGCTGCCTCAGGCTGCCGGCGTGCTGGACTTGTACACTACCCTCAAGGACGATGTGGTCACGGGAAAGTACTCCAGGGTGGTCATAGACTCTGCCAGCGTCCTAAAGTATTCCGCGGACGGGGAGAGGGAGAGCAGGGTTCACCTGGCCAGCTTGTTCAGGTTCCTCAAGGAACACGGTCTCACCACGATCGTCATAATGGAAAAGAAAACTGCTGATGATCCCTTCGAGTTTGAGGAGTTCCTCGCGGACACAGTGATAAGGCTTGCTGACTACCCCACCAGGGAGGAAAGAAAAAGAGGCCTGGTGGTAGTGAAGATGAGGGGGTCCAGCGTGGACAGGACCACAAGACCGTACAGGATAGGAGAGAACGGGATAGAAGTGTACTCAGGAGAGTATCTCTTGTGAGGTGATCTTTGAATGGAAAGGGTTGAGACTGGAGTGAACGGGCTTGACGAAATGCTTAACGGGGGCATACCCAAGAACTACTCTGTCATAGTCATGGGAGGGCCTGGAACAGGGAAGACCCTGTTCGGCTCGCAGTTCGTTCACACTGGAGCCATGAAAGGAGAAAGAGGAGTTTACATTACTCTGGAAGAAGCTCCGGAAAGAATAAGAAAGAACATGAAGAACGCGTTCGGCTGGGACTTCAGCAAGCTGGAGAAAAAGGGGCTCCTGGCCATCGTGCCCGTGCAAAAGTACAACATGCAGCACTTGTATGACGTGATACAGTCAGAGGTCACCCAGAGGCAGACCACGCGGGTGGTGATAGACTCTGTGACAATGCTCAAGATGTACTTCAAGAGCGACTTCGAGTTCAGGAGGAACCTGTTCGACCTGCTGGAGCTCCTGTCAAGGCTTGACTGCACCACCGTGCTCACTGCAGAGAGACACTACTTCAAGCCAGAGGAAATGAGGCCTGAACTGGAAGAGTTCATAGCCGACGGGGCCATCGCGTTGTACAACCTGCCCCGGAAGAACGAGAGGGTGAGGGCCCTTGAGATCATAAAAATGAGGGGAACCAGCCACAGCCAGACTATTTACCCGTTCCAGATAACAGGAGAGGGAATAAGGGTCATACCCGAGGAGGTACTCTGAATGGCCAAGGCTCACTCGTTCTCTTACCAGATAGGCAAGAAGATTGACACCGCCAAGGTCCAGAAGAAGATGGGCGGGAAGCTGATCGGGAGCGTGCTGGAGTCCAGGATAGACGAGATAAAGGTGCACGTTTTCCCGAGCGGCAGAATAAGACTAACCGCCCAGGACAAGGAGTACTCAGAACTACAGCAGATGATATTCAACAACACGGTCGGCATAATCTCGTTCATAGAAGAACTGATCAAAGCAGCAGGGGTAAATACTGACGCGAAAACGGTTATGAAAACAGGGAAACAGGATGACGCGTACGATTACGACCAGAGCGTGATAGGAGAAGAAACCAGGATCCCTGCAGGGGTAATGCAGATGATCACAATATCCCTGTACCAGTTCGCAGGACAGTTCCAGGCGAGCAGGACAATGACCCAAGCCGGAGAAAAAGAGGGCAGAAGGCTCGTAAAAGAAAAGAAGCCTAAGAACAAGAAGGAGCTCCTGAAGCTGGTTAAAAAGTTTTTGGAAGAAAACTCTTTCGGTAAAATGGAGGAAGTAAAAGAAGAGAAAAGAAGGCTCGTGGACGTTATACTGAGAGTAACCTCCTGCGCGTTCGCGTCAGGAGCCCCAAACATTAACGAGGCAATCTGCGATTTCACCAGAGGAGTTATAAGGGGTGCGTTCGCGGAGTTCAAGGGAGCGGAGACCGTGAGCGTTAAGGAAACAAGGTGCTGGGCCAAGGGAGACGCGTACTGCGAGTTCGAGGTTTACTCCCTGGCGGCTTGAACCCCTCCCACGAAACCCAGTGTGACTGGTTTTTTATAAGAGAAAAAACAAGGTTCTTATAATGCCAAGAGCAAAGACGCATGCCTTCAAAGGAAAAGTATTCTCAGAACTGCCTCAGGAGATAGTGAACGCTCTAGGGATACAGCCAGGAGACGAGATAGAGTACAGGGAAATAGCCAAAGGGGTCGTGGCAGTATACTCCGCGGGGAACGGGCCCTCGGACGAGAGAATGCTCGTGGAAAAAGAGATTGATGTCATGAGAAAGGTTAACAACATTTACTCTGGCAAGAGGACAGTGGAGTACATTGAGAGCGTGCTGGCAGAGGACGAAAAAAACGTCTTCAAGGACCTGCTGAAAAGAAGGGTGTTCTTCAAGTACAAGAAGAACGGGAAAGAACTCGTGGGACTGGACAAAAGGTACCTTCCCCTGGTGCTCGCCCCGAAAAAAGAAGAAAAGCCCCTCGACCTGTGGGAAAAAGGGTATGCGATAGTAGAGAACGAGAAGGATGTTGAAGAACTCAGCAGGAGAATAACAGAAGAAGGGAGAGAAGACCAGGTCAGGGGGGTCAGGGGATTCGACCAGAAGTACTACATCGTCACCAACGAAAAGCTCAGTTCCCTTGAATGGAGGCTCTTGAACGCACTTGACGGGAAGAAAACCCTTGAAGAAGTAGCAAAAGAACTGGGAGAAAACCCTGAACTCGTGAGAGCGTGTGTGGAAGTCCTGAGGGAAGAGGGAAAAATTCTTGAAAGAAGAAAAGAACTGTATGAAAGGGTGTGATGGCATGCACAAGTGGATCCTGGTGCCCGCGGTGCAGGGGTCTGAAGAAATTGCCAGAACACTGCAGGACCAAGCGTCTAAGATAGTCCTTGTTTACGTGGTGGACTCCAACGCGAACACGTCAACCGCGTCAGTCGGTACAGAAATAAGAAAAGCGGAAGACAGGATGGACAGGATAAAAAAAGAGCTTTCAGGAAAAGAGATAGTGGTCAAGGACTACGTGGAATGGGGGTCCTGGCCTGACAAGCTGAAGGCAATAGCTGCAATAGAAAAGTGTGACGAGATAATAGTCCCGAGGAACCAGGAAACGCTGTGGCTCAGGAGAACGCTAAAAAAGGCAGGGCTTGAAGTGAAAGAAGCATGAACGCCAGAATCCTTCTTCTCGCGCTGATCATCAGCACCGTGTTCTTGTCAGGCTGCTTAGAGAAGGTGCCCTGGCTCGAGCAGAAAATCTGTCCACAGCCAAAACAGATGACAGCAACAGCCTACTTCTGCCCAGAAGACGCGTGCGCGGAGCACATCATAAGTCTTATAGACAACGCGAACACGAGCGTGCACGTGGCAGTATACTCCTTCACCCTAGACGCGCTTGGTGACGCGCTGGTAAGAGCAAAACAGAGGGGGCTTGACGTGAAAGTCATCGTTGAGAAAGACCAGCTCTCCCAGTATTCAGAGTACCAGAGGCTCAAGAGCGCGGGAATCCCTGTCAGGGTGGACAGTAACCCCGCTAGCATGCACAACAAGTTCGCGGTCATAGACGGGGAGATAGTGATCACTGGAAGCTTCAACTGGAGCAAGAACGCGGACACCAGGAACGATGAGAACATTGTGGTCATACGGTCCGAAGGTCTTGCGTTTGACTACGAGAAAGAGTTTCAGGAGCTGTTCGAGTCAGGGACAGTCCTTTGAAGCCCTCTCCACAATCTCCCTGGCGGCTGGGAGCACCTTCTCTCTCTTTTCCTGGTGGCTTTCCAGGAACCTGGCGATCCTTTCAGCAACGTCTCTCTTGCACTCACCGCACATTATCCGCCCCGCAGTGCAGTCCTCGAACCTCTTCCTGACAACAGAGTCATCAGGCTCCAGGTAGAGCAGGAGATCGTACACGGGGCATATCCTGGGATTCCCTCCCTCCTTCTTTTGTTCTGCCACAGTAGGCCTTCCCCCAGTGAAGGCCTTCATCACCTTCTTCTTGGCAACCTCAGGATCCTCTGACAGGGATATCATCCCTTCCGGCTCTGACTTGCTCATTTTCTCTGACCCCGTGAGGGACCTCATGAACCTGTGGTACGTGCTGCTTGGGACCACGAGCCCGTGCTTGCCTGCAATGTCCCTGGTGAGCCTGATGTGAGGATCCTGATCAAGCCCTACTGGAATGACCACGGGCTTCGGGCCCCCGAACTCAGGCTCTTCAGGCAGTAGTATATCACCCACCTGCAAGAGGGCGGAAAGATAGTGTCCTATCTGCTTTTCTCCGTACACTGCCCTGAGCATGTTGTTGGTCACGTCCCGGGCGTACAAGTACCCCAGGAGTTTTACCTTGGGCTGGCTTGACTGGAAGTAGAAGTAAGAGTCCTCCCTTATCCCGAGAGCGAGCAGGTCCGCGATATTGCTCTCAGCAATCCTCCTGCTCTCTTCAAGGGACTGCCTGTTAGCATGATACGCTTCAATATCCGCAACGGCATAGAACATCCTGGCGCCCATCTCCTGGAAAACAAGCATCTGGTCAGCGACCAGCTTGCTTCCCACGTGAAAGTGATTGCTCGGTTTTATTCCCGTGAGCATCGCGAAAGGCCTTCCCTGATCCCTGGCGTCCAAGATCCTCTCTAGGTCCCTGTGCGCGAACACGATGTTCCGCCTGAACAAGTAGGAGTCAGGCAGCCTTCTCACGAGATCAGGAGTGATCCTTTTTATCCCGAACTCTCCTGCCAGTCTCTCGTAATCCTCAGGGATCACTGGACTGAAAGGATCAAAGGAAGCCATACAAGGTTTTAAAATCCATTGCTATAAAAACTTTGGGTGTAAATGACAATGGCCGTGCTCGTGGACGGAAGAGTGATAGTAACAGACCCTGAACTAGCAGAGGAACTTGAACAGAAGGGGTACGGGGAAAAAGAAAAGGACAAGCTCATCCTCTCGCCAGAAGAAGCACTTTACCTCGTGGAAAAAAGGAAGAACTTCAGCGTGCAGGACGAAAAAGGAAAAGAACTCTCGTTCGAACAACTGCTCAAAAAGCTCAGCCGGCTTGACAAAGAGTTCGGCAGGAAGTACCTCGTGTTCAAGGACCTGAGGGACAGGGGCTTCTGCGTCAGGACAGGCTTCAAGTGGGGCACACACTACAGGGTGTACGCGAGGGGAGACAGGCCAGGGAAAGGCCACGCGATCTGGCTGGTGCACGTTGTCCCGGAAGAGTACAAGTGCAGTTTCCCAGAACTCAGCCGGGCGGTCAGGCTCGCGCAGAACGTGAGAAAGAAAATGATATACGCTGTCCTGGACAAGGAAGGGGACATCACGTACTACAAGATAGAGAGGATAACCCCCTAGCCCTCCTGAGGCTCTGCAGGAGGCTGCCACGGGACCTCTTCTATTTCAACTTCCTCTACTCCCGGGACTTCAAGGGCTTTTTGCCTGATCTCTCCCAGGATCATCCGGGAGAAAGGACAGAAAGGAGAAGTGAGCGCGACCTTCAAGAAAACCTTGTCCCCCTCTATTTTGACGTCCCGGATCATCCCCATGCTCACAACATCAATGCCCAGCTCCGGGTCCATGACCCCCTTCAACGCGTCCAGAACAGCCTCCTCGGAAACCATGCCTAACATTCTCCAACACCAGTATAAAAACCCAACCCAAAGAACAAGCAAGCCAACATCTTGAAAAAATGGATGAATTGTCTTCGTAACAGGGATAATTTTATATACAAATTGTCTCTATTATAAACCCAATGATAAGCAAGTCGGACCTGAGGGATTATTTTAGGGAAAGGGAAGAGCTTCCAGAAGACATAATGCCAAGAGAACTGCAGGTCCCGACCAAGGAAAAGCAGGTGATCTCAGTAATAGGCCCCAGAAGGGCCGGCAAAACGTATTACTTTTTTTCACTAGCGAAAAAACTCGGGTCATACGCCCACCTCAATTTTGAGGACACACGACTGGCCGAGGCCACTGGCAAGGAAATACGGGACATCCTCAGAGAATACATAGCATTGTATGGAAAGCGACCGAAGCACATTTTCCTTGACGAAGTGCAAGAAATCCCAGGATGGGATAGGGCGGTCAGGGAACTGCACGATCTCGGGAAGTACAGGCTGTTCGTGACAAGTTCTAGCTCCAAGCTCCTGAGCAAAGAGATAAGCAGCAGACTAAGGGGAAGGAGCCTTTCATTCCTCATACTCCCATTCAGCTTCCGGGAATTCCTAAGGTACAGGAAAACGAAAACAAGAAACCTCTCGCGGGACGAGGAAGCCATTGTCAGGAGCGGTCTCTCGGAGTACCTTGAGTTCGGAGGATTTCCTGACGTGGTGAAAACCGAGCACAAACTAAGAATACTCAAAGAGTACTACGAGATGACACTGTTCCGGGACTTCGTGGAAAGGCATGGGGTACTAAACATTGAACTGGCGAGAACGCTTCACGCGTTCATAGTGCAAAATCACTCTCGTGAAATCTCGGTCAGGGCAGCGTACAACAGGATAAGCTCTGTCACGAGGGCTGGAAAAAACACCGTGTATGATTACATGGAAAAACTTGAGGACACCATGTTCTTTTTCATGCTGAAAAAGTACTCGCCCAAAGCCCACTTGAGGGAGACCTGGCCCAAAAAAGTCTACTTGTGCGACACTGGTCTGAGCAAGGTAGTGCGGCCGTCCCCTGACCTAGGGAGGCTCATGGAAAACGCGGTGTTCCTTGACCTCCTGAGAGAAAAAAACACGAACCCCCTGCTCGAGACATACTACTTAAAGCTCAAGGACGGAGAAGTGGATTTTGTGATAACAGAAGGAAACATGCCCTCCCAATTACTACAGGTTACTCTCGCTTCATCCGAGGACGAGCTCGAGCGCAGGGAAGTCCGGAGCCTGATAAAAGCCGGGCGCCTGCTAAGGTGTAAGGATCTCAGGATAATAACCTGGGACCACGAGGACGAGAAAAACGTGAGGGGCAAGCGAATCGTGCTGACTCCCTTGTGGAAATGGCTGCTGCAGAGGAGGTTATGATGCTCTCGCTGGTCGGGCTTGGTTTATGGGACGAGCAGGACATCACCCTAAGGGGGCTCCAGGAAGCCAGAGGTGCTGACCTCGTTTTCCTTGAATCGTACACGAGCAGGCTCATGGGCCTGAACAAGAAAAGGCTGGAGGAGCTCATAGAAAAAGAGGTTAAGGAAGCGGACAGGGAGTTCATAGAATCGGGGAGGGTTCTCGAGCACGCTGGAGAAAAAAGGGTGTGCGTGCTCGTGGGAGGAGACCCGATGGTGGCCACGACCCACGCTGACCTGGTCCTCAGGGCAAAAGAAAGGGGAATTCCTGTCAGGATCGTGCATAACGCGAGCATTTATTCTGCCGTGTGCGAGACAGGCCTGCAGGCGTACAAGTTCGGCCGGAGCGCGACCATAGTCTTCTGGGAGGACAATTACAAGCCCACCAGCTTCTACGACGTGATGGTAAAGAACAAAGAGCTTGGGCTGCACACCCTCTTTTTCCTGGACCTGCGCGCGCATGAGAACAGGTTCATGACCGTGCGCGAGGCCCTGCAAGAGCTTCTTGAAATAAGCGCTGAAAGAAAGGATGGGCTCTTCACCCCCCGCACGCGGGTCGTGGCAGTCTCACGGCTGGGCTCTCCCGAGCAGAGGATAGCGTACGGCGTGGTGGAAAAGATCATGACAGATGACCTCCCGCCACTGAGCGTGATCATAGTCCCTGGAAAACTGCATCCCGTGGAAAAAGAGTTCTTAGAAAGCTTGCTTTGAAAAGAAAAAATGACAGAGAAGGACTAGTACCTTCTCCCACCGTAAGATGCTCTTCTCCTGTACGGGTTCTCATGCTCTTTGGCTGACATGTCATTATCTGTGTTCACTGTTATGTCCCTGTCAACCTGGGTTATTTCCCCGTACCTTCCGGTGTTCAGGCGAAGGTGGTTCTGGAACGTGCTTGTGTACCCGTTCTTCAGCTCGTAGGTCTTCCCTTCTTCAACAAGGTTTATCTTGTCGTCCCACAAGGTGAGCACTACCGTGCCGGTGGAGTCTCCTACGACAACATCGCACACCTTGTGCGTGCTCCCGTCCATCTTGCTGGTGACTTCCCGCACGGGTTGTTTTTCAACCACTTTAAAGGCCAGATCAATCTGTCTCGCCCCTGGCCTAAGGCTTGCTATATCGGTCTGCATGTTCGTTCAACTCTTCAGATTCTGTGCGCGCTCTTTACAGAAAGAGCACTACAGTTATTCGGCTAGCAGGGTTTATAATACCCTTCTCTTCCCGGCTAGAAGTAGGAAATGATCTTGGACAGGACCTCTTCCGCGGTCTCCCTGAAGAAGATGTCCCTCTCCCTGAGGTAGTCCATGTTCTTGGCGCGCGGAGAAACTGCCCTGACAGGGTTTATGACTATAATCTTTTTCCCAGCCCTCCTGGCCTGCCTGATCACTCCCCTGCGGTCTGCAGAAACTCCTATAACCAGCAGGGCCCTGGCTTTTTTGCTGAAGGAAACAGGAGTATAGTCAGGGAATATCTCCACCTCCTGCAGGGGAGGCCTGCTCTTCCGCGTCGGGATCGTGGGAAGGCCCACGCGCTCAAGAAGCCCGTCCAGGTTGTCCGTGAAAACCTTGAGAACAACTCCCTTGTCATGCAACTGTTTGAGGATGTAATGAGACCTTGAAGGGGAGGCTTTCAGGGCGACGATATTGAACCTGCATAACTTTCTGAACTCTGCCTCAGGATCAGCAGCAAACCTTAACGGAAGAGGATCGTCCTCCCCGAAAATGAAGCCCTTCCCTCGAACGTCCACGTAAAAGTCCTCGTGAATAGAGGGCAGAGTAGGCACTCCTGCCTCGTACGACAGTCCAGAACCGCACAAGACGTCAAACGGAGCGTACTCCCTCAGGTCATGGTCCTTCGATTCTTTTATCAGCTTCAGGGGAGGGACCTTGTGAGGTCTTTCAGAGCACAGCCTCCGGAGGACAAGAGGCAGCAGTTTATCTTTCGGGCAGCAGGACACCTCGTACCTTATCACTCCCGAACTTCCCCTCTTCCTAAGGCTTGCGGAGATAGTGAACCCGGAAACAGAAAACGTGCTCTTAGCAAGCCGGACCGCGTGCCCTTCAAGAGCGCCGAGGATTTTCTTGTGAAAGCGTCTGGCCTCGTTGAGAGGAAGCTTGTGCTTGCAGAAAAAGTACGGGCACTCCAGGTAAAGATCCTTCCCATCCACGCTCAGCCTTCCCTGGAAGTAGACTACCCTGCTCTTTTTTCCAGAGTCTCTCTTCCAGCCCCAATGAATGTTCTTGCGCACGAACTTGAACGCCTGAACGTCAGAATCGGACAATCCTGTTAGGAAAATCCTGCACGGCACTCTCAATCCTCTCCTGCAAAGTCTGCCGGGAAAAACGGTCGCGGACCGCTCGGCACTCAAAATCTTCTTCATCCCCCGGCGAGCCCCGGGGTGGGAAGCCTGGTCGTCGTCATCGCGGCTCCTGAAACTTTTATATTCCTACCCTCATTTAAGGGTTTTGGGTGACTTCCTGTGACAGAAGAGTGGCTGAAGGCGTTCAAAAAAGCCGAGAAAAACCCAACGCGGCAGAACGTGTGCAACGCGATAATACAGTGCTTCATAGAAGCGAACAAAGAAATGTACAAAGGAGAAAAACTCCTCTCAGAAAAAGAGATTGAAGAGATCGTAAAAACGCGCGTGCTAGACCTCTGCAAGGAGCTTGCAATAGACCCAGACAATCCATCCAAGGACGAGCTGAAGCGCCTCATAGACGCGCTGAAAAAAGAGTCGGAGGGAGTGAGGGACAAGAAAACAATAGAAAAACACTACATGGAATGCTTATACCTGATAAACCTGATAAAAGAATAGGTTTTGGACGGTGGGAAAACAGATGGAGAACATCAAGCCGAGGGTTCCTTCAGGGAAGCTCGAGTTCTGCCTGAACGAGACCAAGAAAGCTCTTGAGAGAATAAGGGTCTTGGACGAGAAGGCTGAAGAACTCCTTAAATTCGCGAGAGACTACTATAATGACGCGGTCCACTACAAGGAGGCAGACCCTGCGACCTCCCTGGAGGCAGTAGCATACGCCCACGGTTTCATAGACGCATGCGTGCTCCTGGGACTGGCGGAGATACCCGGGTATCACCTGACCAAAAAAGAATAAAAACAACGTCTTCTTTTTCTTCCTCCAGGAGGGAAGGGTAATGCAACTTCCTGAAGTAGAGTGGAAAAAGGTTCTCGCGCTGGCGGGCGTTATCGTGGCGCTTGGAATACTGTGGACTGTGCTGTCCTTTTCAGGAACGAGCGTGCTGAGAGCCTGGTTCTCAGACCCTGTTGTCTCTCCGGGAAGCAAGACCGTTCTGAACGTTGAAGTGAACAACCTGCTGGACTCTGACGTTCAGGAGCTGGTGGTGTCAGTAGAACCGAAGGACAAGGATACTGTTATCGTGCTCACAGACCCCTCACAGAGGTTATCCCATTTCGGCAAGGGGGAGAACAGAATCCTGCAGTTCCCTGTGATGGTCGGAGGGAGCGCGGTCAGCGGAAGGTACTCCATCGTAGTAAGAGCGTTGCTAGACGGAAAAGAGTACCATGAGACAGTGTTCATAGAGGTGAAAAAATGAACGGAAAGTTTGACCTGGAACTAACCCACAAGCTCGACGAGGACCTCCTGAAAATGGGGTTCAAGACCGCGAACCCTGTCGCGGTCGAGCTGACGAAAATCTGCATTGAGACCGGGAAAAAACCGGAGGAGGTTCTCAAGGTGTACAAAGAGATACTCCGGGGGCTGGTGGAATGAACGCGTCAGACGTTGTCGCGCTCGCCCTGCTGGCGGTCACAGTAGGGATCACCGCAGGAGCGTTCCAAACGCTTCCTGAAAAGGTCCCAGTGCACTGGAACGCGGAAGGCAGGATCGACGGGTGGGCTGACAAGAGCTTCCTGTGGATCACTCCGATCCTTTCAGCAGGAATGCTGGGCCTCTTCCGGATAGTACCGAAAATCGCCGTTAAGAAAGAGGCTTTTGAAAAAAGCAAGAAGTACTACAATGTTATGGTCCTTGCAGTGCTAGGATTCCTGTTACTACTGCAGGCAGGGCTCCTTGCTACCGCGGCCAATCCGGAGACGGATATAGGCATCGTGCTCTACCCTGGCGTGGCGTTCATGTTCCTGGCAATGGGGTGGTCCACGGCAAAATTCGAGCCAAACTATTTCGTGGGGTTCAGGACCCCCTGGGCTCTCGCTGACAAGAGGGTCTGGAAAAAGACCCAGGCGTACGGGGGGAAGACCATGATGCTCTTGTCCATCATGGTCCTCGCCAACGTTTTCGTGAACAACTTCTTCCTATTCTTCCTGGCGCCCCTGGTATTATGGGCTTTCAGCGTGTTCGTCTACTCCTATACAGTGTACAAGAGGCTGAGAAGATGAACGCCTTCAGAGAACTCTTGTTCGGGCCAGGAGGGATCCCTGGCTCTGCCAAGGGCAGGGGAACGGCAGAAGGAGTGAGGGAAGTCAAAAAACTAGGGCTTGGAGCCATGGAACTGGAGTTCGTGAGGGGAGTTAACCTTAGCCGGGAGAAGGCCGCGGAAGTGGCGGAAGCAAGGAGAGAAACTGGTGTTGTCCTGACAGCCCACGGGCCGTACTACATTAACCTGAACTCTTCCGATCCTGCCAAAAGAAAGGCCAGTGTGGAAAGGATCCTCAAGACCGCGAGGATCGCGCACGCGTGCGGCGCGTGGTCCATAACATTTCACGCAGCATACTACCAGAAAACACCGGCAGAAAGGGTGTACAACACAGTCAAGAAATCCCTGGAGGGAATAGTGAAAAGGCTGCAGGACGAGGGCGTGCGCGTGTGGATACGGCCTGAGGTCAGCGGAAAACCATCCCAGTTCGGGTCACTTGAGGAAATAATCCGCCTCTCCCAGGACCTGGAGATGGTCGCGCCGTGCATTGATTTTGCTCACTTGCACGCGAGAACCAACGGGAGGTACAACTCGCGGGAAGAATGGGAACAGGTCCTGGATCTTGTGGAAAAAGAGCTTGGCAAGCAGGCCCTGAAGCAGATGCACGTTCACTTAAGCGGAATAGAGTACTCAGAAAAAGGAGAGAGGAACCACTTGATGCTGGACGATTCTGACCTGAAATGGAAGGAGCTCTTCCGCGTGTGGAAGGAATACAAGATTGCAGGGTGCGTAATATCAGAAACCCCTGACCCCACAGAAGGAGCCCTGCAAATGCAGAGAGAATGGGAGCGGATGAAATGATGAACTTTTTCCTGTTCTTGGGAATAGGGTTCTTGTTCACATTCGTTGTGGGCAGGACTCTTGAAAGAATTAAGGTCCCCTGGATCTTCGCGGCGCTCTTGTTCGGAGTCCTGCTGTCAGTCTACAACCCATTCGCGTCCTCCTTGAAAAGCTCTGCGTTCAAAATGCTCGCGGACCTGGGAATGTACTTCCTGCTGTTCATCATAGGCCTGGAGATAGACCTTAACGAGTTCAAGAAGACAGGCAAGTTCATAATAGAGTCCACAATAGTAATAACCCTGCTCGGAGCACTAGGCGGGGCAGTGGTCATAAGACTCTTCTTCGGATACGATTGGCTCCTGTCAGCAATCCTAGGGCTTTCTTTCGCCACGGTCGGAGAAGCCATCCTGATACCCATCCTTGACGAGTTCAGGATAGTCAACACCCGCCTGGGCCAGACAATAATAGGCGTGGGAGTGCTGGACGACGCGTTTGAACTGCTTGCTCTCGTTCTCGCGGTAGCACTGATGGGAGTCAGCGCGTCAGGAGGCATGAACTTCACTGTCGTGGGAGTCTCCCTCCTGGCGCTCCTTGCCATGACCTTCTCCCTGACCAAACTGGGAGAGGAAGGACGGAAAATAAGGATATTCAAGGTAGAAACACTCTTCTTCCTGGTGATCGCAATATTCTTCGTGTTCTTAGGAGTGGGATGGTACGCTGACTCTGCAGCGATAGCAGCACTGCTCGCAGGTGTTGCCATAAAAGCGTTCATACCCCGCAAGAGACTTGACCTGATCGAAACAGAAATGAAGGCAGTATGCTACGGGCTGTTCGCGCCCATGTTCTTCATGTACGTAGGCGCGTCAATGGACATGACGTACCTGGCGAAGTACCCTCTCACCATTATAGCGATAGTAGCCGCGTCAGGACTATCAAAGCTCCTGGGAAGCTACATAGTGGGAATCAAGCGCATGGGGTTCAAGGACGCGACGCTCCTTGGAATAGGCCTCTCAGTAAGGTTCAGTACGAGCATAGTCATAATAACCATACTGTACAATTCTCGGATAATCAGCTCAGAAGTGTTCTCGGTTATAGTAGCGTCAAGCATCATTTTCACCATCTTCATCCCAGTGCTGTTCGCGCAGTTACTCGCAAGATGGAAGAAGGAAAGCGTCTGAAAGAACAGGCTCAAGAGCACGCCCTGTCTTTACTCGAAAACGCGCAGGATCCTGCCGAAACACTCTTTTTTTCTTAAGGAGTAAGTGTACCTGATGAAAAGAACAGGAATCCTTGACTCTCCCCTGCACCCTGGAAAGTGCCCTCCCTGGCTTTTCCAGAGGATGAAAAGACTCGGGGGGCTCATAGGAAAAGCAGTAATAGAAGAGCATGGGGAGCGGGAGCTCTTGAAAAGGATCGCGGACCCCCTGTTTTTCCAGGCCCTGGGCTGCGTGCTGGGGTTCGACTGGCACAGCAGCGGCCTGACCACGACCGTGTGCGGCGCTCTGGCAGAAGGGTTCAGGGAACAGGATCTGAGCGTCAGGGTGCTCGGGGGTAAGGGGCTCAGGAGCAGGAAAACTCCTGAACAAATCAGGGCACTGTCAAGAGAGTGGAACCTGGATCCCCTGCCGCTGGAAAAAGCTAGTAGGATGAGCGCGAAGGTTGACAATGCGCTCGTGCAGGACGGGCACCAGTTGTACCACCATTCTTTTTTCCTGGCCGAGACCGGGGACTGGGCCGTGGTCCAGCAGGGGATGAACCAGCACTCAAGAACCGCGAGAAGGTACCACTGGCTCGGAGAGAGAGTGAGCTCCTTCGTGGTGGAACCACAGGCAGGGATAGCAGGAAAACCTGCCGAGAACGTGCTGGACCTCACCGCGAGGGAAGGAGAGGATAACAGGAAAGCGTGCTTGGACGTCTTGATGGAAGGAGAGTACAAGAAAATGCCTGACCGGCACCAGATAACCCCTGCTGACCTGACAAAAGGAGACATTGAGTTTTTTGAGAGGGTAAGGAGGCTTGAACCGAACGACTACGAGGAGCTCGTGGCAGTCAGGGGAATGGGGCCCAAGAGGCTCAGGGCACTAGCCCTCGTTGCCGGGATCGTCTACGGGGCCGAGCCGGTGTGGAGGGATCCAGTAAAGTTTTCCTTCGCGCACGGGGGAAAGGACAGGATCCCGTACCCCGTGAACAGGAAGGTCTATGACGAGAACATCAGGTTCCTGGAAGAAGCGCTTGATAGAGTAAAAGGGCAGGAAAAGAAGAGAGCCATGAAGAAACTTGTTCAGCTCACACTGGCCGACTGAAAAACAAAAACAGTAATATACCCTGTTAGGGCTTAAGCTCACCATGAAGATCAGGGTGAAAGTGGTCCCAAAGTCTTCGAGAGTCTCGGTCTCAGAGGAAAACGGCTGGCTGAAGGTGAGGTTGACCGCGGCCCCTGAAAAAGGGAAGGCGAACAAGCAGCTGGTGGACGTGCTGGCAGAATACTATCACGTGAGCAAGTCTAGGGTCAGGATCGTTTCAGGAAAAACATCCCAGGAGAAGATTGTGGAAATAGAAAAGTGATACGAAAAAACGGGGGAAATTATTTCCCCAGAAGCCTCCAGCAGAGCTCGCGGAACAGGGTTATCACCTGAGGCCATCCCTTGTCAGGAACCCACTCCACAAGGTCCGCGTGCTTAAAACTGGCATATCTTATGAGGTTCACTACCCTTGACAAGGGCTTTCCAGGGGCCTCTGGCCACGCGGTCCCAACAAGGGAGGGGTCAAGAACATCAACATCCAGGGACAGGTAATCAGCTTCTCCAGCGAAGTCAAGGTCGCTGGACCAGTCTATCCCGTCCCGGGCAAGGGCGTTATGCTCTTCTTTTGAAAAAACCCTCGTCCCCCTCATCACAACTTGTCTGCCCTGCTCGACAAGCCTTCTTGCGCTCGTGGCCTGTGCAAACTTTTCTCCGTCCATCTCGTTATAGTAGTCAGGATGGGCGTCAACCCAGAGTATTCTTTTAGCCCCTAGAACGCTTGCGGTAACCTGTGTTATCGTGTGATCGCCTCCCACGAAAAGGAATCTCATTCCCGGGTTCTTTTCTCTAGCCTCGTTCACCTTCTCCTGAACTTCTTGCACGAGCCCAGCGTAACTGGCGGGAGAGATCACTCCAAGAAACGCGACAGGCTCTTCTGCCAGGTCCCCTCTCCTCGGGTCAAACGTTTCCATGAAGGAGAGGTAATGCTGCAGGACATTAGGAGCGCTCGCCGTGCCTCTGACCCCCTGGTTTCCGGCGTCGTATGCTATCCCGAGGACTCCTACCCTGGCAGCTTCAACCGGTGTTTCCATGAATCCAGTCATGATCCCTCACACTCTTATGCAGTATGACTTCCGCGTAACATGTCTTCCTCTAGGGTTGTACCTTATCATCTTCGCCTCTGACGCGGTGTACCTCAAGCCCTTCTCGGAATGCAGGTAGTTAAGCACTCTGAGGGCTATCGGCTTGTAACCGTAGTAGACGTTAATCCCCTCTTTAACTTCCTTGGTGTAGACAAGTTCTGCCTCAGGATGGTACCGTGATAATATTTCCGTGTACCCGAGCATCTCTTCCAGGACCTCTTTTATCTCTTCAGGGTCGCCTCTCAGCTGGACCTCAACCTCATAGTACTGAGTCCCTTTTTTTGAGCACACCCAGCACGTCCTGTCCTTGTACTCTATCTTGACCCTGCCGGACACACTGACATCAAAGAACCCTTCAGGATCAAGAGAGCCTGTCACTGTAACGTTCACCGCACGGTTGTCCTCCCACTCGAAAGAGTAAGAAGGACTGAAAAGGTCTGTTTCCACCTTCTTTTTTATCATTTTCTCTATAACGCTCCTGCTGCCGGGAACTAGCTTGTTGGCCACGTAGATGGACTTGCACGCCGGACACCTGGTTACCACTATCTTTTTAGGGATCCTGACGACCTCATGAGTTTCCAGGTAACATTCCTTGCAGAATCCCTTGTACATGTCCTTGTCCGTACTCCCGCACTTGGGACAGAACCTCCTGGCCATCACCATAACTCCGCAGCCCACTCTTTTAAAATTTACCAGACAAAACACAGAAAGGTTTATCTTCGCAAAAATGCCAATACCTAGCATGAGATGGTGGAATTTCCTGCAAAGGAAAAAGAAAAGCAGAATGGCGCTCGCCAGGGGAGAAAAGCTACTGCTAAAAGAAAGGTACCTTGGCGAAGCAGAGCTCTTAGACAACGCCAAAGCACTTCACCACGAGATCAAGTTCGTTGACCCAATAACCAAAGAGGACAGGTCAAGGCTGGAGTACAGGGTTTACAAAACAATCTCGGGGCTCAAAAGAGGGGAAGTACTGAACCTGAGGACTGAAGAAAAATTTGAAAAGCAGGGGCTTGCGAGCAAGCTACTGGACACGGCCATAAGAAAGATGGAAGAGGAAGGAGTTAATTTTGTAGTCCTCTCCCTTTCTCCGGAAAGGAGATCGTTAAAACACGCTGAGAAACTGTACCGCAAGAAAGGGTTCGTGCCAGTATCAGAACTACCCAAAGAAACAGCAATCAAACTCCTCGGAAAAGAAGAGTACGAAGCGGTAATGAAGCATCTTCCGGACAGGGTGCTTGTCAAGATACTGTAGTGTCATAGGTACTTGTCAATGTTCACTACGTCGCCTACATCCGGGAGGATCGCGTAGGCGTTGGTATTGTCCTCCACCCACTGCTTCAGCACGGGTGCTTTGTCAGGATCCCCGTGGACTATTATCACCAGCTTGGGGTCAACTGTTTTTATCATCTCGTGCAGGTCAGGCTGGTCAGCGTGCGCTGAGAAATCAAAGTACTTCACGTTAAGGTCAGAACAGTTTATGTTAATGTTCTCCACGGAAAACCTTTTTTCCTCCAGGAGCACCCTCCCAGGAGTTCCTGGGACCTGGTACCCTGTGAGGAACACGGCGGGGTTCACTGACTTTTTCAGCATGTTAACCATGTATGAAACAACATGCCCTCCCTGCATCATTCCAGCAGGGGACACCACAATACTAGGCTCTTTGAACACCTTCCGCCTAGTGCTAGGATGTGACACCCATTCAGCGTCCATCAGGGCCTTCTGCAACGCGTCAGGATCCCTGACGTACTCTGGGTACGAGATCATGATGTCCGCAATGGCCTTCGCCATACCATCAAGGTACACTGGGTATGGCACGTTGTAGGAGTTTAGGATCATGAGGATCTCCTGCGCCCGGCCAAGCGCGAACGCAGGCACGAGCACGTTCCCGCCAGAGTCTAGGACGTCCAGGCAGGACTGAACGAACTCCTTCTCCAACTCCCTCCTGTCAGGATGCACTCTGTCCGCGTACGTTGACTCGATTATCAGAACATCCACCTCTCCCGGCTTGAAGTCAGAAAAGGCAGGATCATGCAGCCTGGTCTGATGAAGGTTAAAGTCTCCAGTGTACAGTATTTTTCTTCCCTTGAAGTCGAGCTCAGGCATCACGGACCCTATCACGTGCCCAGCGTCATGAGGTTTTACCATCACCCCTTCCGTGACCTGCTTTTCCTTCTCGTACTTTAGTTGTCCTATTCTCCTCATCATCCTCCTGAGCTCGTTCTCTCCAAAAGGCAGGTACTTGTCGCTCAGGTCAGCTATTTTGAGAGAGTCCCTGATGAGCAGTTCCACGAGGGGGATTGAAGGAGGAGTCATGAACGTCTTCGGTTCTGAGTCCCGGTACAGGAGGGGAATCCCTCCGGAGTGATCCAAGTGAGCGTGGGATAGTATGACCGCGTCAACATAGCCCTTGAAAGGAATTGGGAAGGCTTTCGGGATCTCCTCTTCCTCTATGTTCACACCGTAGTCCAAAAGAACCCTGGCGTTACCCTCCTCCAAAAGGAATGCTGAACGCCCGACCTCCTTGGCTCCGCCTAGAAAAGTAATGTTCACATGAGACACCTCTCGGAGTTTTAAGGCAACAAAGGTATAAAAACCATTAGCGAGTTTTCTTTGAAGATGATGGACTTGTACACTGCCCTGTGCAAGGCAGAACAAGCAGGGATAAAGACCCCCGCCTGCGCTTTCGCAAGCAGCCTGCCGGAGCTCCTGGAAAAGGCGGGAAGACTCAGGTACCCCCTGGTGGCCAAGCTCGTGTCAAGAAAACCGGTGCACAAGACGGATGTTGGAGGAATTGTTCTGGGGATCAGGAGCTCGGAAGAGCTCGTCAAGGCTTACGAGAAGATAAGGAGGGCGGGGAAAAAGGATTTTCTGGGAGTGCTCGTGCAAGAGCAGGTCAAAGGAACCGAGGTAATAATAGGAGGCAAGACAGACCCCCAGTTCGGCCCAGTGCTCTTGTTTGGGCTCGGGGGCGTGTTCACGGAAATATTCCAGGACTATGCCCTGAGGATCCTTCCCGTGAACAAGCGCAAGGCCATGGAAATGATCAAGGAGATCAGAGCATATCCCGTGCTCAAGGGATACAGGGGAAGGCAGGGAGTAAACCTGAGGGAACTGGCCGACACGATCGTGAAGGCAAGCGCCCTGTTCAACGACCCGCGCGTGCGCGAGTTCGACCTGAACCCGGTCATGTGCACTGAAAAGGACTGCATCGCCGTGGACGCTAGGATAATAACCCTGTAAAAACACGGCAGTCAACGTGGAGAACTATTTATATTACCCTCGTTTACTCTTTTCTTGAATGAGGGAGGATAAAAGACTCGAAAAAATCCTCAGGTACATGGAAACCCTTCCGCTCAAGGAAAGGGAGGCACTAGCGAACATGCCCTTGGAAGAACTTCTTGAGAAAATGGAAACCGAGAAAATAATCCCCCTCAAAAGACAAAACTTCTACTTCTCGTGACGGTCACGCGCCGTGCCCAGAGTACCTCCTGAGCCCCCTTGAGAGCATGAAGCGCGTGAGAGTGTACAATGCCCCGGCCCAGGCCATGCCCACCACGAAGAGGATCAGAGCCTGCTGGAATCCTATCCCTCCCAACAGCGCCCTTGCGGGCAGGCCTGCCATAAACTCGAAAGGCAGCAGGCCTGACACGCTCTTGAACCACTCAGGGAAAAAGGACAATGGAATCAACGCTCCAGAGAACAGCCTGATTATGAAACTGAACGCGCCCATGCATCCTCTTATGCGCCCTGTCCAGAACGCAGTCTCCCACAAGAGAGAGTAAACGAAAAACGAGACAAAGAACGCGGGCAACAGCAAGAGCGCGAACGAAACCAGGTCCAGAGGACCGCGTCCTCCGAAGACGATTACCGTGAACAGGAGCGTCGGCAGAAAAATCACTCCTTTAACAACCGCTCTGGACAGCGTGACGTGAAGAGCCTGCTCCTGCAGGCCCATTGGACGGACCAGATCACTGTTTATGCGCCCCCTCACTATGCTCCTGGCCATGCTGCCAGCAAAACCTCTTCCAGGAACAATGCTTCCTACAAAAAATATCGTCCCGTAGTACACGAGCAGCTGATCCAGTTCCATCGGCAGCCCGCCTGACGCGGCGTAAACGTGAGACCAGAGGAAGTAGTACGTCGTCATGTAAACCGGGAACGTGAGCAGGTTGAACAAGGCACCGAGCGCGTACGCTCGCAAAAACTCTTTCTCTAGTCTTATCCTCGCGGCAAGCTTACGAACCGTACGCTTCATACCTCTTCAGCCCCGCCTTCCACAAGAGCCAAGCACTCAAAAGCCAAACGGTCCAGACCAGCAGAGAGAGAGCGATCAGGCCCAGAACCCCTTCGGGAGGAAACTCCTTCAAGGAGGACAGCGCAGGCCCTGTCGTGAAAAACACCACCGGCAGGAACATTACCAGAACAAACTTCACGCTCGCGGGAAAGATCGTGACAGGATACTCTGAAACAGTGAAGTACGCGTTGTAGAACAGGTTCAACGCGTTAGTCCTGCCGAACCAGAAGCTCAAGGACTGTATCAAGAACACTATCGTGGACGCAATGGTAACGCCCAAGAACACCATCAATACTCCCGCCAACAGGCCAGGCAGGGAAATGTCAGCGCCCAACCAACCCGCCACAAGAAAGTACGCCACGACCCCGGACAGGTTCTTCAAAGCGCCCAACACATCAATGTTCGTGACCAGCAGGTAGATCACCGGATTCACAGGCTTTGACAGCACCGTGTTAAGCTCTCCGGACACTATTATCTCGTCCAGCTCCTCCGGAAAGATGTATAAGAGGTTCCAGAAGAGGAAACCGAGGTTCATGAACGCCTGCAACAGGATCACTTCACCAAGAGTCCACCCCGCAATGACCCTGGCATGAGAGAAGATCACCTGCCAAAAGAACAGGTTGACCAACAGGTAAGACGGCACGGTGATCAAGAGCACGGCAAAGTCTGCAGAGTACTCTCTCATTTCAGCGAGCCTCACCCGAGCCATATCCCACAACAGCCTCAGGTAATACCCTGCCCTCATTTTTTCTCCCCGTAAACCTTGACGAGAAGCCTGTCCAGCCCAGGTTCTTTCACGTCAAGGTCTATAACGTTCACAGCCTTCAACAGCGCTGCAACAGCCTTAGGAAGCCTGCCGTCGGTTTTCAGCTCAAGCTCCACCCAGTTCTTCCCCCTGCCGACCAGCCTGCCCATCCTCACGACGGACTCCAGCCTGGCCTTGTCCTTAACGCGATCGTACTCGACGTACAGTATCTTGTACCCTAAGTAATTCTTCTTCAGCCTGGAAATGCTCCCGTGGAATATTTTCTTGCCCTTGTCAAGCAGCAGGACCTTGGTGCACAGAGCCTCCACGTCCAGCACGTCGTGCGTGGTCAGCATCACTGTGAGCTTGTGCTTCTTGTTAAAGTCCCGGATGAAGTCCCTTACAGCCTCCTTGGAGACCGCGTCAAGCCCTATCGTGGGCTCGTCAAGAAACACTATCTCAGGATAGTGCAACAGCGCGGCCACCAGGTTGCACTTCATTCTCTCTCCCAGGCTCATCTTTCGGACAGGCTTTTCCGCAAGCTTTTTAACCCCAAGAATAGAGTCAAAGTACTCCAGCCTTTCGCTGAAATCATCCTGCGAAACCTCGTAAACGTCACGGTAGAACTTGAACGCTTCCATTGCCGGAATGTCCCAGAAGAGAAGGGACTGCATACCGAAAACCACTCCTATCCGCTTCAGGTACTCTCTTTTCCTTTCCCAGGGCACGAACCCCAGCACCCTGGCGCTGCCGCTAGTGGGAGTCATGATCCCCGTAAGCATTTTTATGGTCGTGGTCTTCCCGGAACCGTTCTCCCCAAGGTATCCGAGGATCTCCCCCCTCCTCACCTTGAAAGAAACGTGGTCCACTGCCACGATCTCCTTCTTCCTGCCGAACAGCCTGCGCAGTCCAGATCCCTTCTCGCGTGCAGTAAAAACCTTCGTGAGCCCATTAACCACCATCACGTCCTCTGCCAACTGCAAGACCTCCCTTCAGTCATCCAAGGGTTCCAGAACTTTAAAGAAAACGGTTTAAACCAGCACGTTTTTCCAGAACTCAGCAGAGCGCGAAGACCATCCTGTTCACCCAACAGGGAGTAAACCGCAGTCAGAGAATAAAAAGATTGCGGAAGACCAAAAGGGTATAAACACCCTCATCCTTAAGATATAGGGGGCGGGAGAATGCGCTTCAGGATCCGCGACTTTCTTCAAAAGAAGAAAAAAGGGAAGATGACGATCGCGAAAGGAGAAAAAGTGATAATGAGGGAAGAGCCCGGCGGGGCGTTCAGAATAAGAGAAGACAGGCTGGAAAAAGAGAGGTACGGGGCGATCACGTTCATTGATCCTGTGACAGGTAAAGAGTACTCACGGGTAGCGTACAGGATAGACGAGAAAAAATCCGGGCCAAAGCCAGGATATATCTCGTGGGTTTACACCGAAGAAAAGTTCAGGGGAGAAAAACTCGCGAGCCTTCTTCTGGACAAAGTCCTCTCTAAACTAGAAGAGGAAGGCGCGCACTACGTGATGCTCAGGTTCTCGCCGCTGGAAGGATCCAAGGAAACCGCTGAGAGATTGTACCGCAAGAAGGGATTCGTGCCAGTATCAGAACTACCCAAAGAAACAGCAATCAAACTCCTCGGAAAAGAAGAGTATGAAAAAATCATGAAAATCAAGCCCGACGAAGTGTTCGTGAAAGTGCTGTAAACGGCTTTTAAACCTTCTCGGAAACGGAGAGAAGGTTTTTAAATAAACCTCAGAAAGATCCTCGCGTGCGCGGGTACTGCCCCCTGACCCCTCTCCTGATCCTTTTCTCGTCCCAGTCCCGCGGGATGATTCCCTGCTCCTTGCACCAGCGCACGTGAGACCGCGCGTAGGAGGGCGGCCTTCCCAGCCTCCTTTTCTCGTACTCGTACCTCCTGCCCCCTGGCAGGGAGTCAAGCAGTGTCTCCCAGTTGGTCTTCCACCGGGGATGGTACCCTAGCGACAGAATCGCGTTTTTCACCGCAGAACGATCCCGCTTGTTGCAGTATACGATTAGCGCGCTGTACTTCCGGCCAAAGGCTGAAAGGTTAACCGAGTACTTCAAGGACAGGATCCTGCCCTGTTCCACCAGCGGTTTCAGGAGCTCTGCCAACCGGGCCATGTTCTCGGGCTTGCCTCTCACGATCCACTTTCCCCTCTCCAGGAAGGGCGCTGCAGGCTTTCCCGGCCCAGCCATCCTAACAAAGAACTTGTCCCTGGTCACGCGGATCACAAGCTCGCCTCCACCACCAGCCCGTGGTCGCACGGGAAAAGTTTATAGTCCCGGGCGTATTTAAAGGAGTTCAGGGAATGGGCGCGGGCGGGGAGATGTTCATCCGCGCGAGCTGGACCCTGTGGGCAGGGTACCTGGAGTACGTGGCCGCGGCGGTCCTAAGCGCCTTCCTTGCATTTAGTAAAAGCTTATTTACTAAATGCACACATTTGGTAAAATGAAGTTTACTAAATGCAAAGGTTTTTAAATGAGTTCGGCCTACTTCTCCTGCGATGGACAAGAGCGTGTTCTCCAGGATCGTGCTGGAGAGCGAGAAACTAAAGCAGAGGGCTTCGGAACTAGAGTTCAGAAGGTATTTGTACCCTGAAGTAAAACGCGTGCCAGAACAGTTCTTCGTAGGAATCTATGGGATGAGGGGAATCGGCAAGACCACCCTCTTACTACAATTGGCCAGCGAGAATCCTGACAGCCTGTACTTTTCAGCGGACTGGTTGCACGTGAGAATGACGGGAGTGTACGAGGTTGTAAAAGAAGGAGTAAGGCAGGGATTCAGGAACTTTTTCGTTGACGAGATACACTCCCAGCAGGACTGGACTTATCATTTGAAAACGCTTTACGATGAAGGAGAATGCAGAGTATTCTTTACGGGCTCTTCTGCCCTGAACCTTAGGCAGGGCGCGGACCTCTCAAGGAGAACGGTAATGTATCACATGAAGCCAGCTTCCTTCCGGGAGTTCCTGTGCCTCAAGCTGGGAAAACGCTTGCCCGCTGTTAGTCTGAAAAGTCTGCTAGACCACAAAAAGCGGAAGACACTGCTGAGCAAGCTGGCACCGTACTCAGAGCATTTGGAGGAGTATTTTGCCAGGGGAGGAGTACTGTACCAGGAACCAGGCGAGCTATTCTATAAGATCATGCGCAACATGCTGGACCGGTGCATGACCCATGACCTGATGGCCCTCAGGGACGTTAACATTAACGTTGAACAGGACGCGCTCCAGATCCTGAAGCTCATCGCCTGGTCCAGCCCGCTGGAAGTGAACTACGCGAGGATAGCAGACAGTCTGGAGATCAGCAAGCCCACTGTCAAGAGCATGGTGTTCTTATTGCAGAAAGCAGGGCTTGTGAGAGTAGTAGAGCCCTGCGCAAAAGGACATGCAGGAATAAGAAAAGAACCCAAGATACTGTTGAACATTCCCCTCAGACACTTCTTGTGCCACGAGACCGGGAAAACTCCCCCGGTAGGAGGGCTTAGGGAAGACTTTTTCGTCCAGCACGCTGACCCAGAATGCTATCCTAAAACAGAGAGGGGGGCAAAAACCCCCGACTACGTTAAGGATGGGACAACATTCGAAATCGGCGGGGCCTCCAAAGCTAGGGTCCAGGGACAAAAAGTAACGGTGGTGGACGAACTCTCGCTAGAGCCTGACACGATCCCATTGTTCCTAACAGGCTTTACCTATTAGCATTCAGTAAAACAAGATTTACCAAATGCATGCATTTAGTAAAACAAGATTTACCAAATGCAGGTGAAGGGCTTGAAAAGGGCTTGCGAGTGGACCGTCCGGCCGGAGCCGCCGTACCACTTTGACGGGAACATGCACAAGCCCTCGCACTTCCCGACTCCTGACAGGGCCTGGGAGCCTGGCAGGTACTGGCAGACCCTGTTGTGGAAGGGCAGAGCCTACGGGCTACTCCTGGAAAACCAGGGCACTCCCTGGAGGCCCGTGGTCAGGGTGAGCGTGTACGCTGACCGCAGACCCGGAAAGCACGCGCTGCAAGAGCTAGAGCAAGAAATAGGCTACCGGTTCAACTTCTGGCAGGATGTCTCAGGATTTTACAGAAGATACCGGAAGGATCCCACGATAGGCAGGCTCGCGCGCAAGTGGGCTGGGATGAAGCCATTATGCTTTTGCTCCTTGTACGAGCTGCTCATCGTTTACGTAACGCTCCAGAACGCCACGGTGCGCAGGACCGTGCAGATGATGGAAAACCTGTTCCGCGCGTACGGTCCGAGGCCAGGTTCGCTGGAAAACATCTGGCCGTGTGGTGGCCGCCTGAAAAAATCGCGCTGGGGTCGAGCGAGCAGGAACTCAGGAGACTAAAACTCGGGTACCGGGCCAAGACAGTGATGCGCTTGAGCCAGCAGTTCGCTTCCCGTGAGATAAGCGAGGAGAACATTAGGGGCAGGGACAAGCAGGCTGTCCAGAAGAGAATGCTCGGGTTATACGGGATAGGCCCTGCGAGCGTGGAGTACTTGTTGTTCGAGTACGCGTACCTCCTGGACGAGCTCAGGGTGATCCCACCCTGGGAGCAGAAGATCCTATCAAGGCTCTTGTTCAACAGACCCGGAGCGCCAGCGCAGGAGATCCTCAGGTTCTTCGGGAAATACCCTGGCTACGAGAAGCTCGCCTTCCACTTGCTCTGGGAGGACCTCTTCTGGAAGCACCAAAAGAAAAATATTCCTTGGCTGGAGAAAGAGATAAGAATGTAAGCCGCGCAGTTAGTCTCGGTTGTCATGAGGCTCTTCAGGCGCGGGCGCAAGAAAAAAGAACAGCCCCTGCAGAAGAAAACGCGAGACAGGATGGTGCTCGCTAGGGGAGAAAAGCTGATAATGCACGAAAGAGAGTCACTGTACAGTTATGACACTGTGACCGGCAAGACAGAAGGAATAGAATCAAAAAGACTTTCCTTCGTGAACCCGGTCACTGGGGAAGAAGAATCAACGGTACACTTCTGGGTAAAGAAAACGCCGAATGGGATCAAGGAGGGTTCAATAAAATGGGTGCACACAGAGCGCGCCTTCAGGAACGAAGGCCTTGCACAAGAGCTCCTTAAAAGAACTATTGAGAAACTGAGAGAAGATGAGGCATCATACGTGATACTGTACTACAGTCCCCTGGAAAATCCTGAAGCCGCTGAAAGAATATACCGGCGCGCTGGATTCGTGCCCTTGTCAGAAGTCCCACGAGAGCTCGCCGAAAGGTACATTGGAGGAAGGTGGTACCAGAGGCTGTCCGAAAAGGACAAGAAGAAGATTTTCTTCCTTCCACTCCACTAACCTGGAAAAGGTCATCCCCTGTCGAACACCTGTTTCTTGACCTGCCTGGGCTTGAACTTCTCGTACAATACCTGGTACGCGATGTCAGCCTGTTTGGGGTCGCCGCACGTGAAAACGTCCAAGGCCACGAGCCCGTGCTCCGGCCACGTGTGTATTGACACGTGGCTCTCGGAGATGAGCATTATCCCCGTGACTCCGTAGGGCTCGAACTGCTTGTATATGGACCCCACGACATCAAGGTTAGCCCTGTCCGCGGCCTCGTTCATTATCTCGCGCACTGTCTTCTTGCGCGCTATGAGCTCAGGATCAACCCCGTAAAACTCTGCTATGATGTGCTTTCCGACCACCATGAGCATCACCTCAAGAACTCCAGGCAGCCTGACAGAGCAGGCTAAGCGGTGTAAATCTCCTGAAGAAAACAGGATGTTAAAAATTACTCGCGGGTATTTAAAAAGGTTTTGCTAAGGCAGTCTTCCCCGTGATCTCCTCTACTTCTTCTCTCCCGCGCTTTAGCTCTTCTGCTTGCTTCTTGTCCAGCCTGAGCAGGAGTTCCTGAAACTCTCCGACGTGCGTCTTTTCCTCGTCCGCGATGTCCTGGAAAACCTTTTTCAGGTCAGGGTTCTTTGTCATCGCGGCAAGCTGCTCGTACAAGTTTATCGCGTCAAGTTCCGCGATAATCCCCACGCGAACGAGCTCTGCGTCCTTTATCTTTCCTTTAGCTTCTTTTGGGGGAAAATGCTTGACATCATGTTAATCACCAGCCAGGTAAAACACGTGAAACTTTTATAACGGTTGCCCTCTTCTTTTAGCACATGACCTCTCTAGAATCCCTAACTCCGTTCTTCCGTCCAAGGTCCTGCGCTGTAATAGGCGCGAGCAGGAAAAAAGGCAAGGTAGGGAACACTATTTTCGCGAACATGCTCAGGTCATTCAAGGGGCCCGTGTACCCAGTGAACCCGAACGCGAGGAGGGTTCTCGGAAGTAAGGCGTACGCAAGCGTGCTCGACATCCCGGGAGAAGTGGATCTCGCGGTAATAGCAGTGCCCGCCAGAATCGTCCCTGAGGTCATGAGAGAGTGTGCTGAAAAAGGAGTCAGAGGAGCGGTTATAATCTCTTCAGGGTTCGCGGAGACAGGGAACAGGGCCTTGGAGGAAGAGGTCAGGCGGATCGCCAGGACCACCGGCCCAAGGGTGGTGGGAGTGAACTGTCTCGGGATCCTGGACACTCATTCTGGAGTGGACATGCTGTTCATGCCCGAAGAGAAGATCGAAAGACCGAAAAAAGGGGATATCGCGTTCATCTCCCAGTCAGGAGCTGTCGGGTCAACCGTGCTTGACATGATCGCGGAACAGGGGATAGGAATCTCTTCGTTCGTGTCCTACGGTAATGCCACTGATGTTCAGGACTACGAGCGGGCAGAGTACCTTGCAGTGGACCCGGAGACTAAAGTGGTATGCGCGTACATGGAGGGGACCAAGGACGGGAAAATGTTCCTGGAGCACTTGAAAAAGGCAACCCGGATAAACCCTGTGATCGTGCTCAAGGCAGGAAGAACAGAGGCTGGTAGGAAGGCGGCCGCGAGCCATACCGCGAGCATGGCAGGGTCTGACAGGGTCTACGACGCTGCCTTCCGAGAGGCTGGCGTTATCAGAGCCCAGGACTTACAGGAACTGTTTGACATGGCGAGAGTGTTATCAAAACAGCCTCTCGCGAAAGGAGACAGAATACTAATAGTAACTAACGGTGGAGGATTTGGAGTGCTCGCGGCAGATGAGGTTGAAAGGGCTGGCCTGAAACTCGCCGTCCTCAGCAAGAAGAGCATGAGAAAACTGGAAAAGGTCCTCCCAGAATACGCTAACATAAGCAATCCCCTGGACCTCGTGGGAGACGCTGGGCCTGAGAGGTACCGGGCGGCCTTGGAGGTAGCGTTGGAGGATGACAATGTTGACGCGGTACTGTGCATCGGGCTTTTCCAGACCGTTTCAATAACCCCCACTGTGGTTGACCACGTGCTGTGGTTCAGTAGGAAAAAGAAAAAGCCAGTAGTGTTCTGTGCCGCAGGCTCCGATTACACAAGAAAACACCTGAAGAAACTCGAGGACAAAGGAGTCCCAGCATTCTCGTTCCCTGAGCGGGCGGTCAGGGCGCTCAAGGCCCTTGTAGAATACGGGAGAATAAACCCTGAGTTTGACAGGATAAGAGGGTTCAAGAAGTGAGTTACTGTTTCATCAGGTCTATCGCCGCGCTGGTGTTATCCTCTGCCAGCGCGTCTATCACCTTCTCAGGGTCAGGGCCGTCGTAGCCCTGTTCCTCGAGCAGGCTTGACACGAGCGCGTTCACCATCTCTTCCACAGACCTCTTCTCCGCATGGGTTTTCCTAAGCTGTTCTATTCTTTCCCTGAACCCCGCTTCCGCGAACGCTTTTTTCACAGTGGCAAAAAAGCGGAATCCCTTGAGCAGAGAGGACTCGTCAATGTCAGAAGACTCATGTCCTCTGGCCAGGGTTCCTGAAAGCTTGAGCATAAGCAAGGGAGCAGGATCCTGGGGTATCTTCTCCAGCTCTTTCCGTGTTCTGCTCACCACTTCTTCAGGAGAAGCGTTCTTGAACTCTAGCTCAACATAGTAGAATGGCCTTTGTTTTTTCAGTTCTATGAACTCGTAAGAGTAGGTCGTGTCGGGACGCACGTCAAACAAGAAAAAGCCTTTCTTTTTTTCAGCCTCTATCTTTCTCTTCTGGGTTATCACCGTGCTCCCTGGGAAAAAGACCTTCCTGGACCCTGTTTCGAGCACGTTCCACCAGTGGATGTGCCCGTCAATGTACACGTCAAACCCCGCAGGGAGATCGTTTACACTGATGAACGTGTTCTCGGGATCGTACACGTACTCTTTCAGGGACTGGTGGAACATGAAAATGTTAAAAGCCCCTGGAACAGGCTTGGGCTGCCACTGTTCCAGAACTGGCTTAACGTATCTTTCAGGCACTCCGGACAGCCCCTGGACCGCGATCTTCTGGCCCTCTTTTTCCAGCACCAGGCCATTAGCGTGCAGGTTCACCAGCAGTCCCGCTTTTTCCAGTAGTTGTATCGGGTTTACGGACCTGCTGCTTCTTCTCTCGTGGGTACCGTAAATCGAGATGACGGGGATTCCCTTCCAGGCGTACGAGGGCATATCCTCATCCTTTCCTATGAAAGAGGAGGGTCTCACGCCAGTGTCTGGCTTCTCGTGGGGTATCCTCAGCAGTTCTGCAGCCCTTCCTAAAACCTCCTGCCTGGGAGTCCTCTCGTCAAAAATGTCTCCTGCAAGAAGTATGAAATCCGCTGACTTGCACGCTCTCTCAAGAGCCTCCCTGAACTGAGAAAACGCATCTTCTCCCAGTTCTGTCCCGTACGCGTGCCCGAGGTGCGAGTCAGAGATTACTGCGAACTTCATGTGCTTATTCTGGTTGCAGCGCTTTTTTAATCTTGTCCACCGCTTCTTCCGACCAGGAGTTCACGGCCCGCACCATCTTATCCCTCAGCACGCTCCTTGGGATGGCCCGGTACACGAACTTTGCCCCTCCCCTGCCTGTCCTGACAAGGTTCCTTGTAGCGAGCCCCTTCTTCACCAGCGCGTGCAAGGCCCTCTGTGCAGTGCTTCTGTCCCTCCCCAAGAGCGCCGCCGCGTCCTTGACAGTGAGCTCTCTGTCCAGGAGGAAGATAAGAGCCTGAGCGCTCACGTCACTGAGGTCGAAAAAGACACTGGCGAGGTCGGCGAGAGAGGCCTGCGCAAAAAAGTCTCTGGCCAGCAGGTGTTCCATGTGCAATCAAAACGCACAATATAATAAAAGCGTTACTCCTGCAGGCCCTCCTCCTGTTCTTCTGATTCTTCCTCAGAGTCTTCCTCGTCCTCTTCCAGCAGTTCTGACTCAAGGGAGTCCAGCTGGTCCGCGAGATCGTCAACCTTGGCCTCTATTCTTTCCAGCCTTTCTATTATTTCCCTCAACAGTTCCTCCAAGGCGTGCACCTCCTTAGCATGTAACGTGCATTAGCGCTACCGTGCGCTTCCTGAGGAATATCTCGTTATACTTTTTTATGGCCTCTGGGGTGGGGAGCTCGTAGTATTCTATGCCCCTCTCTTCCAAGAGCTTCTTAGCTTCCGGGGTCAACCCCGCCGCTCCGTTCTGCCCCGTGCCCACAACGAGAGCCTCGCAGTCAGGGTCCAGAATGCTTTCCACTTCCTCTTCGTCTATAACGTGGCTGGTCCCGTACTTCTGCTTGGCGTGGGTCTTGTCCCTCGGCCTGGCGTTGTGGTCTGTGCCCACTACCACGTCGCACTCGTAGACTTTTCCTGAAAACTTTATCCTGCCGAAACTGGTCCACTCGAACATGCTCGTGAGAACGTTTTTAACCTATTTATTCTTATGCTCTTCCGGCATGATGAACTGGGCGTACATAATCCTGCTTACCCTCGTGCCCGGAGTGGAGCTGAGGGGGAGCATTCCCCTGGCAGCAGTCCTGGGCGAGAACCTGGAGGTAGCCGCGGTAGTGGTAACCCTCGTGAACGTGCTTCTCGCGCCTGTGGTGCTCGCCGGGCTTGATAGGGTATGGGATCTGGCTCTCAGGGTAAGAGTGGTAGAGAGGTTGCTTGGGAGGCAGGTTGAGAGGGTGCGCAGGAAGTCAAAGCCTTTTGTGGAAAAGTACGGTCTTCTTGGACTCGCCCTGTTCGTGGCGGTGCCCCTGCCCGGGACTGGAGCGTACACTGGAGCGCTCGCAGCATGGCTGCTCGGCATTGAAATGAAGAAAGCGGCTCCCGCCATAGGCGCTGGAGTGTGCATCGCAGGGGCTCTCGTTTACCTGGCAGTAAAAGGAGTGCTGATGTTCTGAAAATGCTTTCCAGGGCGGGATCATGAGACTACCTTGAGGAATATCACCAGGAGCACGAACAGGGTCGTCCCGGCCAGAACCACTTCTGGCTTTACCTTCGGGCCCCCTCCCCCAACGTCAAAGAACCTCATTATCCCCGCGGAGCTGAGGGGTGTTGGAGCGCTGTTCGTCTTTATTCCCTTCATGCCTGATTCCTCCGGTGAAGATATTAGCGGACAAACTTATATAAATGTTTCAGACCTCTCTTTATTGCATGGGGTCTCTTGAAAAAACACTGCCTCACGTCATCATCCTGGGAGTGCTCGTGCTAGTACTCTTGTTCATACTAACACAGTTTGGGTTCATCAGATGCTGTGACGTCCCTGGGTTCTGCACGGTGTACTATGCGGTCAAAGGCCAGCCTAAAATGCTCATACTCTACGGGAACAATGGAATAGGAGACCCTGAAGCCCTTGCCAACTTCATGAAAACAGAAATGGGAGTCTACCCTCACATGCTTGAAACCAGCCTCTTTTCTGACGCTGACGCCCTGAAGCAGTACGACATGGTGGTTGTTGACAGGGCCAAAAAACTCTCGACCAAGCAGTTGCTCGCCCTGAGGTCCTACGTGCAGCAGGGGGGAACACTGGTCTGGATAGGGGATGCTGGAACCGAGCTTGGGGACAAGGACTACATCTGCGAGAAGGTCACCTTCGAGTGGTGGCCGAGCGTGAAACAGCAGACACAAGCCCCTGTGAAGTACACGTGCGATGATGTGCCAGACGCGACTCCTGAAAACCCCGACCTCTACCGGGAACTCTGCAGGAAGAACCAGTGCAGCATGATAGATAACCCGGACGCACAGCAGATTTGCATATACGCTGTCCAGGGAGCGGTGAAGAGCACCAAAGAGGAGATTCAGGAGGTGTGCGCTGAGGACATCGTCTCGGAAACCCCTGACCACCCTGAGGGGATAGGGGCAGGAATATGCGGTAAGAACTTTGCGGAGGTAATATACTGGTACGAGAGGATCTACGAGCAAGAGTACAAGAAGGCTTCTGAGTTCGGACTGTGCTCTCAGGACAAGGAGCCGTTCAGGACCACGGGAGACGACAGGATAAAACTATGCATACAGAAGATCAGAGAAGGGGTTGGAAGAGATGTTAACATCAGCAAGCTCAGCCTGCAGGATCTGGAGGAGTACGTTGACCAGTACTGTGAGGGTATGACGAACTACTGGAACAGGGGCCCGAGCTACGACGAGACGAGCAAGAAGATCCTGAACCAAGGGATTGACTTTTCTCACGATGTGCTAGGGTTTGACTATGCGGGCACAAAGGAGGTTGACCTGCGCATAATACCAACCGACCCAAGCCACCCCCTCATCAGAGGATACGAGGCTCCCGTGTGGGTTAACAGGATCTTGAACGTGTCACTAGCAGACACTTACAGGTTTTCAACCATTCCCAGAACCCATACTCTCATGGCCTTCAGCATGCCCCAGTCAGCAGGAGGAGAGTCCTGGCCAGCGGTCCTGGTCAGCAATCCCCTTCCGAGCCCGTTCAAGAGAGGGAACATAATATTCTACGCGTTCGCCCCAGAAGAGCTTATGAAGGGCACGGGGAAGGGATCAAACCTGCTCAGGAACCTGGCAGACTGGCTTTACTGCAGATAATAAAACTTTATAAATGCTCGGGCCCCTTATAACTTTGTTTGAGCACAGGAGGTCTGGAACAATGGCAGACTATTATGAATTTGAAGAAGAAGGGGGATGGAAAAAGAGCCTTGAAGTGGTAATACCGGTTATCCTCTTGATAGTGGTCCTAGTCTTGGTGGCCTCGTACCTCGGGTTCTTGAAAGGAATTCCCATCGTGGGAGGTCTTTTCGGGGCTGGGAACATCAATGTTCTCCTTATAGGAGACGACGGGACGATATACGAGATCCTAGAAAAGCAGCTGGCTCCTGACATGCCCATAAACGTTGAGACGTTGACCCCAGAACAACTTGCAGAGCACAGGGAGTCCTCCTTCATAGAAAAGTATAACATTCTCATCCTTACAGAGGGAAGCGATGGACAGGGGCTGTCAATGCCATACAATGCACTGCAGCACATAAAATACTACCAGAGTAGGGGAGGGGCAGTGATAATGATAGGAAGGGCTGCTTACAAGGTGACTGACGAGCCTCAGACGAGGGGCTGGGACGTTCTTGGGTTCGTTCCAGTTGACTGCGTTTCGGACGAGTTGTCCAACTGCGATTCTGACTCTGGAACGTTCCAGGCCAGCTGGACAAGAATATCAACACCTCATAACACCGAACTGTACGTGCTTGACAAGAGTGTTACCGGACTGACCCAGGGGCTGAACGACAAACTGTCCTTCGAAACAGCCACAGGGAACATTCACTACGTGAAGGTCACTCCTAAGGCTAAACAGGTGTGGAGCCTGAAAACGGATACTGAAGAGGTTCCGGGAGTAGTGTACGCTGACAACATTGGCAGTGGGGACGTGGTGTACTTCGCGTTCCATCCCAAGGACCAGGTCCCGCTGTTCAGGAACGCAATAAAAACGGTTACGGGAGCGTGAAATGAATGGCTTACTATTACGAGGAGGATAGGGGCTGGAAAAGGGATGCTGAGGGAATAATCCCTGTAATAATCCTGTTGCTCATAGCAATAGTGATAATAGGGAAAACGACCCCAACATTCTGCAGTGTCCCAGGAGTTAACCAGTTCCTGTGCACAAAACCGGGCCCCGTGAGAATAGGAGTCATAGGAACCCTGAGCGGAGGGGACACTGAAATAACCGCTGACAAATTCAAGCAACTGCTGGACACTCAGGGAACACCCTACGAGATACACTATACTCAAATCCCTCTGGACGTGCTGAAGTACCCGAGAGAGAAAATGCTCAGCAACTTTGACCTTGTGATAGTTGCTGGGGTCAAGAACCTTACTTACGCGCAGAGGGACGCGATAGGAGAGTACCTGAAGGCAGGAGGTAAAGTGATACTAATAGGGGACGCTGCCACGACAGACCCCAACGATCCCCTCATAATAGGATGGAGTTCTGCCAGTTTCGGGGACCAGGTTCCCGTGAGCCTTAACCCCATGGCAGCACAGAACAAGGACATAACAAGAGAGATAACAGGGGCCAAGCTCGTGTTCATGAGCCCGCACACGATCCTGCACGACTACGCGGACCTGTACAAGCTCAACCTCTCGGAAGTAGCCTGCGACAATATTAAGGTAGTGAAGGTTGTTCCCAACGGTGAGGTCATAGCCTGGCTAGAAGGAGAGAACGGACAGTCAGAGCCTGGAATAGTTGAGGGGAGCGGGCTGTTCGGAGGCAACGTGCTCTACTTCAACTACGATCCAGGATGCACGAGAGGAATAGCGTTCGCTGCAGTAAGGTACCTGGCAGGAAAGTAAGAGGTTTTTGAAACCCTTTTTCAGTCTCCTTTTACTCTCTTCTGCATCTTGAACAATTGTTTTATTTCGTCCACAGTGGTGGCGTCTTCTGGTTTTTTGTCCCTGATCCCTGAGATTATCCTCGGGAAGCGCAGGGCGTACCCCCTCTTCTTTTTGGGATCCCATCCGCACGTGTGCAGGGGAGACTCTGTTATCTCGTCTGCCACCAGGGTGACAACGTACTTGGGCTCCACCCATGCGTCAGGCTCCAGCAGGGAGTCCACCCTGGCAGGCTTTCTGTCTACTCTTATGCTCTCCAGCAGTTCTCCGAATTCCTTCATCTGGTCCTCGGTGAACCCTGAGCCGACCTTCGCTATTGTTTTGAAGGAGTCCGTGCTGGGATCGTAGACTCCCGCGAGGATCGTGCCGAACTTGAACCTTGCCCTGTGGCCCTTCCCTTTAAAGTAGCCTAGGACGACCACGTCTATCGTGTCACTAAGTTCCCCCTTGTAACTTCTCTTAAGCTTTACCCACGCGAACTTCCTCGCGCCCACAGTGTACGGGGCGTCAAGGTCCTTTGCTACGACCCCTTCAAGCCCTCTGGAGACGTAGTCGTCAAAAACCTGTTGCAGTTCTTCCGGGGTCTTGACCACCTTCATTTCAGAAACTTTTATCTTCTCCGAGTAAGAGTCCACGGCCTTTTCCAGTATCTTTCTCCTCTTCTTGTACGGCTCGTCTATCAGGTCCTTCCCGTTGTAGTGCATTATGTCAAAGGCGAACAGCCTCAAGGGAAACTCTTCAGCGTACTCTGTCACCCCGTACTTCCTTTTCCTCTGCACGGTCTTCTGGAAGGGATAGAATTCTCCCGTTTCCTCGTTGTACGAGAGCGCTTCCGAGTCGAAGACTATTGATTCTGCGGGAATCTTTTTGACCGCCTCGACAATGTCAGGGAACATGTGGGTCATGTTCTCCTGCCGCCGTGAGAACAGCCAAACTTTCCCGTCCTTCATGTGGCACTGTATCCTAACCCCATCGTACTTAGCCTCTGCAGCGCACTCCCCAAGTTTCTCTATTATTTCCTCCGCGCTGGAAAGCCTTTCGCACAAGGCAGGGCGTAACGGGGTTCCTGGAGTGATCCTCACCTGCTTCAAGGCGTCCAGCCCCTTCTCGTACAAGACGCTCGTGACAAAGCCTATGTCAGAAGTGAGGTTGTACGCTCTCTCAAGGATCTCCCTGTTCCTCCTGTGCCCAGCGAACACTGCCGCGAGCGCGTCCAGGATAGTGGGGTCTCCCACGCCCAACCTCAGTTTGCCCAGGGGGATCCTGACAACGTACCTTGCCTCAACCGGGCTTGAGTTGTTCAACAGTTCGGTGAGGTGCCGGATTTTCAAGGCCTGGCTTTTCTCTCCAGAGGCCTCCGCAATTTTCTTGAACGCTGTGAAAACGTCTGACACGCTCAGGGACCTGGAAAAAAGGGATCTCTGCTTCTTTTCTGCCACGAGCTTTTCGGCGACCAGGCCAAGGTCCCCTGTCTCCAGGTACATTTTTTCTATTTTCTTGACAGGATAGCCCGTGGCCTTTGATATGGCCTGCTGCACGAACTTTTCCCCAACACCTATATCAAGTCCCTTGAAAGGTGGTGCGACAACCCCTTGCAGAAGGTAGGCGATCATGCCCGCCTCGTTCTTGTCCGCTTTCCGGAAGAGTTCCGCGAGTATCTCTGTCATTTCTATCCTGCTGCTGGTTGACTCCAGTGCCTGAAAAACCAATGCAAGGTCCTTGAAAAGCATACTGTTTTAAAACGGTTAGCTCGTATAAAAATTTAGGTGATGGGTTGAAGGAGTACTTGATTGTAGGAATCGACCCTGGAACCACGGTCGGGCTGGCCTTTGTTGACCTGCGCGGGAACGTGATCAACGTTGAAAGCGGGAAGAACCTCTCGTTCTCGGAAATAATGTACGAGATACAGGATCACGGGGAACCGGTGATAGTGGCTACTGACAAGGCCCAGCCTCCTGAGATGGTCAAGAGGATAGCGGGGCTCACGAACGCAAGACTCTACTCTCCTCCAGAGGACCTTTCCCACCAGGAGAAGCTGGAGCTCGTGAAAAAGTACTCGCTGAAGAACCAGCACGAGAAGGACGCCCTAGCAGCAGCCCTTAAGGCGTACAACGTGTACTCTGGAAAGATAAGAAGCATGCTCAAAAAACTGGACTTCAAGAAGGCCTGGCTCGGGCTCAGGGAAAATGAAGAAGAACAGGAAGAACAAAAGCAGGAGCCTGAAAAGGTGGTCATAGTCCAGAAGCAGGCTGACACCGAGAAAATAAACAAGCTAAAGTCAAGGATAAAGGTGCTGGAGAGCAAGGTTGAAAACCTGCAGAACATAGTAGACCAGCAGAGGAAAAGAATACGTAAACTGGAGAGCATGCCCAAAACAGCAGACCCTCTCCTGGAAAAGAAGCTTGAGGAAACAGAAGAGGATCTGGCCGCTGAAAAAAGGAGGGTCTCAGAACTCCTTAAAGCGATCAGGGAAGGGACTCTCGAGTCAGCCGAGATTTCTAGAACGAGGATAGTCAGGACAAAAGAACTGCTCAAAGGAAAAGTGCTGACCGAAGACAAAGAAGTCTTCGAGTACTATAAAAAGCACTCCAGAGCCTGCCAGCTGGTCAGAATAATCGCGCAAGACGATGAAAGGGTGTACTACACCGTGATTGAATCGTATGAACCAGCATCCCCTGACCTGCTTGAAAGGATAGTAAAAGAGTACAAGAGAAGAAGAGAAAGGGTTTTTAAGTAAAAGATTCTAAGAATCCTTACCGAGAAAAATTCAAGGGTGATAGAGGATGGCAGAAGAGGCAGACAACGTGATATACGTCGGAAAGAAAGGAGTCATGAGCTACGTCCTAGCAGTAGTGACCCAGTTCAACAAGGGCGCCAAGAGCGTCATAATAAAGGCAAGAGGGAAGTCCATCAGCAGGGCAGTGGACGTAGCAGAAATAGTGAGGAACAAGTTCCTCAACGAAGTGAAAATAGAGAACATAGAAACGCACACAGAAGAGATAGACAACGAGGACGGGAGCAAGTCAAAGGTATCGGCCATAACAATAACCCTAACAAAATGAATGCCTCCCGCTTAACCTTCTTTTTTTAAACCTGAAACCCCTTTTTATCTCTGGATAGGGTGATCTGCGTATGAGCATTCCTCTCCCCGAAGGCTATCTAGGGAAAGAATACAAAGAGAAGATAGAGAACGGCAGAGTAAGCGAGGAAGAAGAGAAGGTGCTGAAAGCGATCGCGGGAATAGCCGCGGAAACCGGCCTTGGGGACGTTATAATACAGGGGATGCTGAAGGCAGGAAGTGTCATGCTAATTCTCGTTGAAGGAGATCCAGGACGCCTCATAGGAAAAAACGGGAGGAACATCCGGAGGATAGAGAAAGAGTCAGGCGTCAAGATAAGGATAGTCAAGAAAACAGGTTTTGTTGAAGGAGTCGCCGACCTGATATACCCTGCCAGAATACTGAGCATCAGCAGGGTCTTCCTGCCCGATGGAGAAAAAAGAAAGATAATAATTTCCAAAGAGGACATGAAGAGGCTTCCCTTGAAAAAGGAAGAAATCGAGGAGGCCGTCAAAACATTATACGGAAAAGAGATTGAGATCACCGTAGAATAAGGTGCCTAGGATGGAAAGAGTAACAAGCGCGCAGGTGACACCTGAAGCAGAAGGTAAGAAAGTGCTTCTAGCAGGATTCGTCCAGCACTACAGGGATCTTGGGGGACTGGCGTTCATAAAACTCAGGGATAGGCATGGGCTGGCCCAAGTGGTACTGAAAAAGGGAACAACACCAGAAGAAGAATTCAGGAAAATGGAGGACGTACCGCGAGAGAGCGTGATAACAGTAACGGGCACTGTAAGAAAGAACGAAAAGTCATTGTCAGGAGCAGAGCTCGTGGCAGAGTCAATCACTGTGGTGAGCAAGGCAAAGACCCCTCTCGCGATAGAATTCATGGGAAAAGTGGAAACAGACCTGAGCAAAAGAATGGACTACCGGTGGCTGGACCTAAGAAATCCTAAAAACCTGCTCGTGTTCAAGGTTTCTAACACTGTTGAGCAGTCCTTCAGACAGTTCATGCTCGAGAGAGGGTTCCTTGAGATACACACTCCAAAGCTCATGGCAAACCCCAGCGAGAGTGGCGCAGAACTGTTCGAGGTGAAATACTTCAAAAAGAAAGCATACCTGGCCCAGTCGCCGCAGTTCTACAAGCAGATGGCCATATCCGCAGGGTTCGAGAAGGTCTTCGAGTTCGGCCAGGTCTACAGGGCCGAAGAGAGCAGGACGATAAAGCACACGACAGAGTTCCTGAGCTTTGACATGGAAAAAGCGTGGATAAACTCAGAAGAAGAACTAATGCAGATGGAAGAAGAGATTATAGTAAATGCCATAAAGGCAGTGAAAGAAGCTCACGGGGACGAGATAAAAGAACTTCTCGGGAAAGAAATCAGAGTGCCTAAGATACCCTTCCCGAAAATGGAGGTCAGAGAGGCTGTGGAAAAAGTAGCCCCCCACCTGCTCGAGGCAGACGAGTTCAGCGAGCTTGACTCTGAAGGAGAAAGAAAGCTCGGAGAATACGTCAAGCAAAAGCACGGACACGACTTCGTGTTCTTGACTCACTTCCCGTACGCGGTCAGGCCATTCTACCACATGAAGAGAGAAGAAGACCCTAACCTGACCAAGAGCTACGATCTCTTGTACAAGGGGATAGAGGTAACAACAGGAGCACAGAGAGAACACAGACCTGACGTGCTAAGAAAACAAGCAAAGGAAAAGGGCTTGACTGAAAAGGGTCTTGGCAGGTACATTGAGTTCTTTGAGTATGGTTGCCCGCCTCACGGGGGGTGGGGTTTTGGAGTGGCCAGGTTC
>JAJSAI010000029.1 GCA_024274695.1 archaeon
GAACTTGGCGTTAACCTTCTTGAAAACGATGTGGTCCACCACGCTGGGGACGCTCCATCCTCCTGAACCCATCTTGCTCCAGTCTATTATGTCCCCGTTGTCCTCTATCACCACGTCTCCGACCACTGAACCGCTGCTTTCTGCCACGAGGTTCAGGTCTTCTCTTGCGAGCCCAAGCGCGACTTCAAGGTCCGTGGACACAAGGTTGGATTCCGTCTGGTCGTTAAAGGTTTGTATTTTTGTTCCGGGTATGGTTCCCAGGACACTGTAGAAGAGGTCTCTGATGGTGGTTGTTTTGTGCTTTTTCAGCAGCTCGTTGTAGCAGGTTTCTGCTACTTTAAGAGTCTGCATGAACTTCCTCGTGTGCGCTACGTTCATGTACCTCCTGCGGGTCTTGGAAGTTCCCAGCACCAGCCTCTTCTTTTCAGGGTAGAACACTCCTTTTCTCACGGGCATTTCAAACTCAGGGGGCAGTCCCTTGTATATGCTGTCCTGTATCCTGCGCATCATCTCCTCTATCTTTTTCATGCTGCGCAGTTCTTGTTCTCTCCTGAGTTCCTCAGACGTCTTCGGCATCAGCATCTTCCTCCAACTCTTCTTCTGGCACGGGCTCCTCAGGCTCGGGCTCTTCCGTTATCTCATGGTATCTTGATTCCACGATTCTCTTAAGCCGGTTTAGTAGATCCTCGTAGTCAGCACCTGTGACCGCCGCGATGGACTGGGCTACGGGTATCGCGTAGACCTCCAGGGTCCTTTTCTTCTTTTCCATTTCCGCTTTTCTTCTCTTTCCGGACAGGTACGCTGAAACCCTCCTGCCCGCGTCCTGCAGTGCGAGTCTTATTTCTTTCATCACTTCCTCTTCTTCTGCTATCGCTTCTTTTCCTGCTCCCGTGTACGGGACGTGGATTGATGTGAAGTTCACGATCACGGTGACAGGGGTCTGGGGGGTTACACCGTACCTTTTCCAGTCAATACTGTTAACCGCCTTTGTTATCGCGCACCCTCCCGCGTCAAACAGGAGGGGGACCCTGTTGGCGAACCTCATTATCTTGATGCTTATGTCGTTCCCGTTAGACTTTTGTGATTCTGTTTCCAGACCACCGCCGTAGGCTATTGCCGCTTCTACTATGAACGGCACTCCCCCCCTGTACAGCGCAGGGGGCCTCGTGATTATCTTGTAGTACTCTGGCTTGAGCACGTTCTTGACTGCCTTTTCAAGTTCTTTTTCTCCTATGGGGATCAGGCAGTCAGTCGGGGGTGCTATGAACTTTACCTTCTTTATTGCCTTTACTATCCTTTCCGCTTCATCCCAGGTCATGGCGCTCGGCTTTTTCTGGAAGTCTACTCCAGAGAGGGTCTCGAGTTCCTTGGCCTTCTTCGCGCTTATTCTCGAGAAGTCGTTCATCAAGAAGGCTTTTATGGTCCGAGCCTTCGTGTGAGCAGCAAAGTACATCAGGTCATCGGTTTCTATTCCCTTAGGATGGGGCTTTGTTTCTTTCGGGATCTTGGGCAGCACGTTAAGCGCCCTATCCCATACAGTGACAACGCCGTCAGGGTTCTTCCAAGTTATTCTCGCGTGAGGGTTGGCCAGCGCAGTCCGGCGCAGGTACTCGTCAGGAGACCTCTCCCCCCTCTGGTAAAGCACGCCCTTGAGTTCTGTTTCTATTCTTGTTCCTCTCATCTGTCCAGGATACTCTTTAGCGTCTTCAACGTTTGCCCTGTTGTGCTTTATGTCTATGGATATCAGGGCTTCGTATATCATCCCGTTTCCCGTGCTGGTGATTATCCTGGTGGGCTTTCCTGTCGTGACCTGAGAGAACATAACCACTCCAGTAGCCCCGATACCCTGCTGTCCTCTCTGCTGCTTGAAAACGTGGAACTTTGTTCCTGCGAGCATTGTCCCGAATACCTTTCCAACGTACTCTTTCGGGATTCCTGGACCGTTGTCCTGCACGATGAGCAGGTACCCTTCTCCTTTTTTCCTTAGTTCTACGTAAACGTCAGGGAGTATTCCCGCTACCTCGCACGCGTCAAGCGCGTTCGTAACGTACTCGTGCACTGCAGTGGTAAGGCTTTTTATGGCCCCAGAATAACCTAGCATCTGCCTGTTTTTCCTGAAGAACTCTGCCACAGAGTACTCCCTAAACTCTTTGAAAGCCTCTGAAGCCTTGTCCGCCAATTTTTCACCTCTTGTTCCTCTCGAGGAACCTGTACACTGCGGAGTGAGGGGATCCTTCAGCCAGCCTGAGCACTGCCTCCTTTGCGATCCTCACTCCCTCAATATCGCCGAGTATTCCCACGTACTTGTCCTGGATTACTACGTCTGTCCTGGTATGCCTTTCTATGGTCTTCCTGGCCTTCCCTTGAGTTCCTATAACACGAGATTTCACCCGACGGAGATCGCTGGATATTTCCTCGAGATCTACCACTTCCAGGTACATACTAGGAGAAAGAAGTTTAAAAGCTTTTTCAGGCGGAAAACCGAGTGCTATGGCCCTCACGATCTCTATGGCCTTTATGCCGAGGAAAGGGTCTGTTTCGTCCGTCCTGATGACCCTGGCGACTCCTTTTTTCGCGTCCACTATAATCTTTGTCCCAGTCTCCTCTTCTATTCTCTTCTTGACTTCTCCCTCTTTTCCTATGAGGACCCCTATCCTGTCCTTCGGGAGGATCACTTCGTTCTCGTAGTCCATCCTAGCTCCTCCAGGATCTTAGGAAGTTGTGAGAGGTTTGGTATAATAATTTTTGCCCCTGCTTTTTCAAGATCCTCTCTCCTGCCAACTCCTGTCAAGACCCCTACGGGGATCATTCCAGCCCTCTTTGCCGCGAGCATGTCATAAGGATGATCCCCTACCATGATACAGTCCTCGGAGCGCACTCCCAGGCTCTCAGCCGCTTTAAGCAGCGGCTCAGGACTTGGTTTTATGCTGCTCACGTCGCTTGCGGAGACGAGCACGTCGTACCAGAACCCCTGCGAGTCCAGGACCGACAGGGCAGTATCCCGTGACTTGGTCGTCACGATCCCGACCCCCAGCCCTTTTTCGTGCAACAGTCGCACGACCTCCCTGGCGTGGGGGAGGACCCTTATTCCTGACGCCCTGCTCTTGTACTTCTCCCTGAACTTGTGGTACAGTTTCTCCGCGGTCTTCTGGTCTATTTGCAGGAGTTCCTGAATCTTTTCCACGGGCCTGTGGCCAACGAGCCTGCCGTAGAAGCTGTCCTCGGAAATCCTCGGAAGGCCCATCTCGTCGCAGGCCTCGTAGAACGGCCTGAGCAGGTCGTGAACGTCAACCAGCACCCCGTCAACATCAAACAGGACCGCTCTCTTGAACTTCATCCCGCACTCTCTCCAGTGATTCTTTCGTACTCCTCAAGAGGGTTTACCTTGACCCCGTTCTTCTCCCCGTACTTGCTTATGTTCTCAAGGTCCCTGAGCAGGAACTCTTTAGCCCTAGGGTGCTTCACGCTCACAGCCTGCCCCATGTCAATGAGCACGAGCTCTTCGCCGTTGACCAGGACATTGAACTCGTTCAAGTCAGCGTGAACGAGGCTCGCGTTATACAGTTTTTCTGACCACTCGAGCATAATCCTAACCTCTTTTTCAGGGTCTATTGGTCCTGTGTCATGCAAGGTCGGGGCGGGCTCGTCCCCTTTTCCTATGAACTCCATGACCAGCACGTTCTTTCTGTTCGCGATGGGCTCGGGAACCCTGACCCCTGCGGCAGACGCTTCAAGCAGGTTCTTGAACTCCTTCCGTCCCCACATTTCCACCAGGGCCCTCTTATCCCTTTTTACCCTCTCGAACCTTGGGTCTCCTTCTATGTAGGCTGCCATGTCCTTGAAGTAACTGGTTTCTATCCGGTATATCTTTACCGCGACCCTTTCTCCTCCAGGCGCTATGGCAGAGTACACGTCCGCTTCTTTTCCTGTGGAAATGCAGCCCTCAAGCCCGTCAAGATAGTATCTTCTCATCAGCCACATTATGTTGTCAACAGTATAGGGCGAGAAGACCCTCTCCCACACCTTCCTGAACTCTTCCCCTTTCCTCATACCTGGTCACAGTAACCTGTTTTTCTTGACGTAAAAGACGAACACGGCCCAGAACACGATGATGATTCCCATGATGTATGCGAAGGCGTTAGGGTCCTTCTGCAGGGGGAGAAGTATGTTCATCCCGTACACTCCTGAAACCGCTGCGGGAATGCTTATTAGGACTGTTAGGACAGTGAGTATGTTGATCATTCTGTTCAGTTTATTTGAGGAGACTATAAGGTAGTACTCCCTCAGGTTTGAAAGAGTCTTCAGAGCGTTCTTGGCAAGGTTATACCGCTCCTCAGACTCGTGAATCAATGACTCTATTATGTCCCTGTCCTGCTCGTAGAAGTTCAGCGTGCCCAAGAGCCGCGTGTAAACGAGCCTTGTGTTGTAGTACAGCGACACCACGCTGTTCAGGAACGCTTCTTTCCTGAGGAGATCGTTAAGCTCTTCAGGGTCTATCTCCTCAAAGGCCCTTTTCTTCTGGACCTCTTTGATTATCCTGTTAGTGACCATCTCCAGCTCGAGATCGTTGTACGCGAGCATTTTAATGAGTGTCTTGAGCCTCTGTGTGGTCACGACATCTCCTGAGGATATCATCCTCTGCAGGAACCCCGGCGTTCTCCTGCACAATGTGAGGATGAAGCTTTCCCCAAGCACTATGAGGAGGGTGTCCAGCTCTTCTCCGACGATGGTCTTAACCAGCACGTAAACTTTTCCTTGGCCTGTTTCTATTCTGGGTATTTCGTCTGGGTCGAGCCCGTCCATTAACACGTCAGGGTCAAGGCCCAATCTCTCAGAGAGCGTGTCCAGCTCCTCCGGCGAGGGATCCTGCACACTAACCCAGCACCCCACCCTGAACCTGGGAAGCGTCTTCAGACTCTTATCCTGTTTAGTCCTCCTGTAGAAGGTTATCATGCGGTAAAGAGTGAACACTTTGTGGTTAATATTCTTTCTGCCGCGGTTCCAGGTTCACGCTTTTATTCTTTTTCTTCTAATACTGGATAGGATGATCGGAAAGATAACTCCCCGCGAGTACCAGGAGAACATTGTCCGGAGCGTGCTGGAGCACGGGAGCACCCTCGTGATACTCCCAACAGGTCTTGGGAAAACACTGATAGCGGTCATGGTAATCCTCAAGAAACTGGAAGATGGCAAGGCTCTTTTCCTTGCCCCAACCCGTCCTCTGGTGGAACAGCACGCCCGCACGATAAAAGAGATTACTGGACTGCCCGTGTCCTGCGTTACGGGCATGACTCCCCTCAAGCAAAGAGAGAAGGAGTACGCGGAGTCCAGGATACTCTGCGCCACGCCGCAAATAGTGTACAACGACCTGCTCAGGGGGATGGTGGACCTCTCAGAGTACTCCGTGATAGTTTTTGACGAGGCCCACCGGGCGGTTGGGGACTACGCCTACGTTAAGATCGCGGGAGAGTACCTGAAAACAAGGGAGAAACCCTTGTGCCTGGGACTCACCGCATCCCCAGGCAGCGACAGGCAGAAGATTGAAGAGGTGAAGAAAAACCTTGGCATAACCCGGATCGAGCTGAGGACAGAGTCAGACCCTGACGTGAGAAAGTACGTGCACCAGAAAAAAGTGCTGCTCGTCCAGGTCCCGCTCCCTGAAGAGTACGAGAAGCCTCTCAAGATCTTGAAGGAAGTGAGAAAAGAGCACTTCTCGTGGCTTAAGGAGAAAAACGTGCGGGCGAGCACGCGGACAGACCTCCTAAAGCTCCAGAAGAGGCTGGGCAAGAAGGTCTCGGAGAACCCTGCCTTTTACCAGATCCTGTCCCGTATAGCTGTCGTGATAAAACTGGACTACCTCATAGAAACCCTTTCAACCCAGGGCCCTGACCAGGCGCTCGCTTACTACCGGGCTCTTGAACAGGACAAGTCAAAAGCCGCGGCCAGGATCACCCAGGACGAGAGGGTCAGGAGCGCCATGCGCGAGGTAGCCCAGCTGTCCCTTCATCCGAAGACCCTGAAAGTACTGGACATCCTGTCAGCAGAGTCTCCCGAGCGGGCTATAGTGTTCGCCAACTACCGTGACACCGCGAGCCTGCTGGAGAAGATCCTGTCACAGAACGGGTTTTCTTGCAGGAGGTTCATAGGACAGGCCAGCAGGCAGAAGGAAAAGGGATACTCCCAGAAAGAACAGGCGAGAGTGCTTGACCTGTTCAGGAAAGGAGAGATTAACGTGCTCGTGGCGACTTCCATAGGGGAAGAGGGCCTGGACGTGCCCTCCGTGGACGTGGCAATATTCTACGAGCCCGTTCCCAGCGCAGTGCGCATGATCCAGCGCAAGGGGAGAACAGGAAGGCACGGGCCCGGCAAAGTTTACGTGCTCATGGCAAAGAACACGCTTGACCAGGCGTACTACTGGAGCAGCTACCGCAAGGAGAAAAGAATGCAGAAAGAACTCAAAAACCCTCAGAAGAGAATAGGTGATTTCGCTTGAAGCCCACCGTGTACGCGGACCATAGGGAAAGGAACTCCAGCGTGCTGCCCCTGCTTAAAAAGGAGGCGATCGTGATCCTGAGGAACCTTGAAGTCGGTGACTACGTGCTGTCAGAAGACGTGGGGGTGGAGAGAAAAACCGCGGCTGATTTTGTCAGTTCAATAATAGACGGCAGGCTGTTTGACCAGGTGAAAAGGCTCAAGGAAGCGTATCCCAAGCCCCTAGTCATAATAGAAGGGGACCCCTACTATCTTGGCAGGGTGCACGAAAACGCTATACGCGGGGCCCTTTCTCACGTTATCCTGGACCAGGGGGTCCCGGTTTACTTCTCGCGGAATGAGGCTGACACGGCCAAGACCCTTGCGCTCATTGCCAGGAGGGAACAGGAGGAGAACGCGCGGCCTGTCAGGGCAAGGCCGGGCAAGAAAGCCGTCACGATCAGGGACTACCAGAGGATGATAGTAGAATCACTTCCGATGGTGGGCCCCAAACTCGCGGACCAACTTCTTAAAAAGTTCGGGAGCGTTCAAAAAGTGTTCAACGCGCGGGCCGACGAGCTGATGCAGGTTCCCGGCCTGGGCAAGAAGAAGGCAGAGGAGATAAGGAGGGTCATAACTGAAAGGTATGATGCTTGACAGGCAGAGGAGGGTCCTGGGAGAAGAGCTTGACAAGGTAAGGGCGAGAAAAGTGTGCGTGGTCGGGGTGGGAGCAATAGGCTCCAGCATAGCTCTGAACCTTGCCAGGAACGGCTTTGAACGGCTCGTGCTAGTGGATCCTGACAAGGTTGAGGAAGAAAACCTAGGAACCCAGGAGTACACGAGAGACCATCTTGGTATGAACAAGGTTGACGCTCTCGCGGGGATTATCAGGAGGATAAACCCAGAAGCTAGAGTTCGTGCGGTGCCCGAAAGATTCCAGCAGGCTGGAAAGAAGGTGCTAGAATGCGACGTCGTCCTTGACGGGCTTGACACCATGAGGGACCGGTTTGAACTGAACGCGCTTGTCAGGCGGGGCGGAGGGGAGTACGTGATGGCCGCCTGCGCGGGACTCTCGGGGATGACGGCGTACTTCAGTAACACCTGTCTGGAGTGCGTGTTCCCTGACAGGAAAGTTGCAGAAACAGCATGCTCCCCAGGAGTGTGTGATACCAACATAAGAGCGATAGGCGTGCTCCCTGAAACCGCCCGGACCGCTGCAGCGCTCGCCACCAGCCTGCTCATTACAGGACAGAAGGACGTGCTGGTAGGGTTCGGTATAAAAACAGGGAGCATGGAAAAGATAAGGCTCAAAAAAAGGACAGGCTGTCCTGTCTGTGGGCAGAAGGTGGAATAAAATGTGGGATCCTGAAGAAGTGAAACGCAAGGCCTCTGAAGACTTTGAGAAAGCATGGGTTGAATACTCCAGCGCGCTCTCACAAGCCAAGGGAAACGTCGCGCTCAAAGAAAAGGGGGACCCCCATCCTCTGGAAGAACTTCGGCAGGACGTGAGAAGAGCATTCCTCAAGAGAGGGTTCGAGGAAGCGATAAACAAGACAATAATAGACGTCTCTCACGTTTTCATGCAGTACGGGCCAGAGGCCCCCGTAATCCTTGACAGGATATACTACTTGGCAGGTCTTGAAAGACCGGACATCGGCTTGTCTCCTGAAAAAAAGAGGGAAATAGAAAAAATAATCCCAGGGTTTTCAGGCTACGAGAAACTGCAGGAGATACTCAGGGAGTACAGGGAAGGTAAAATAGAGGGAGATGACTTTCTGGAAGAACTGGTCACCAAGCTGAAAATAAAAGAGGAGCAGGCTTCAGAACTCGTGTCTAAAGTGTTCAAGGAATTCGCGGAACTAAAGCCAGTTCCCAGCACTCAGACCCTGCGGTCGCACATGACCGCAGGATGGTTCATAACCCTGCAGGAGGTCCTCAAGAAGCGATTCACTCCCGTGGCCCTGTTTTCCATAGGGTATAGGTTCAGAAGAGAACAGAAGGAGGACGCCAGGCACCTCAGGGTGCACCTGGGGGCCTCGGCTGTCATAGCCCACGAGGACATGAACCTTAAGAGGGGAAGGGAGATAACCCGGAGCATACTCGAGGAAATAGGGTTCAAGGAAATAGAGTTCGTGAAAAAGAAGGCCACTTCCAAGTACTACGCTAAGGGAATGGAAGAAGAGGTGTACGCAAGGCACGGCAAGAGAAAGGTTGAAGTGGCTGACATAGGCATGTACTCTCCAATAGCCCTGTCGAACTATGGGATAGATGTGCCCGTGTTCAACCTGGGAATGGGGCTGGAGAGAATAGCCATGATAAAGTACGGGTACAAGGACGTCAGGGAGCTCGTCTACAGGCAGGCCCTAGCCCCGTTCCTGCTCACAGACCACGAGATCGCGGATCATATAGGAATACACCGGCAGCCGAGCACTTCCGAGGGCAGACTGCTCGCTAAATCAGTTTCAAAGGCAATACTGGACTACGGGAACGCTAGAGCGCCTGTCAGGTACAAGGCTTTTGACAGGGACATGGGAAAGTATCATGTCACAGTATGGCTTTCAGAAAAGGAAGAGGGGAAGAGCCTGTGCGGGCCCGCGGCCTTGAACGAGGTGGTGGTCTACGACGGGAACGTGCTCGCGCTCCCTCCAGGAGGAGGCGCTTTCCAGAATGATCTCGTGAAGACCGCTCTGGAGAAGGGAGTTCATACCAAGATCTTCTTCAGGGACGCCATGGGCTGCTACGCGGCCTGGGTCGCGGAGAACATGAAAGAGGGACGGGAAACAGTGCAGTTCAAGAACGTGAAGTCAGCATCTGACATAAACATTCACGTGCACCCGCTGGTCCAGAGGTACGTCACGGCTCACAAGAAAAGGCTCTCCATTAAGGGGCCTGTGTTCGTGACCATAGAAATAGAGAAGGAGAGAATATGAGCGAAGAAGAGGGCGTGAGGATAACAGAAGAGGACAAGAAGAAGTACGGCGAGCCGGTTAAAGTAGAGAGGGTCAAGGAAACGGGAGAAGTTTTTGTGATATGGCGTAAGCCGATAATACACCCCTACGACCAGGAGGAGCGCGAGAGGCAGTACTTCATAACAAGATGGAACCCTCGGAAGGGTGTTCACGAGGAGGCAGGGCACCTTAACGTCTGGTACCAGCCCTCTGCAGAAGGGGATGTGCGGATGGCGCACGTGGAGGTCAAAAGAAGGTTCAGGAACCGGAATATTGCGACAAGACTTCACCAGGCAATGCAAGAGGATCATGCAGGGAGGAGCATGTGGTTAAAAGCTGTCCCAGGAACTGTTCCAGTGCACGAAAAGTCCGGGTACGTTCCTAAAGGAGTTACGGGGTACGAGGGAATGGTTTTCATGCACCGGCCCGCTGACAAGCCTCCCGTGCGGACCGAGATAAAACCCAAACCCCCTCTCTGGGAGCGCTTAAAGAAAATGCTGAAGAGAAGAAAACGGAGAAAGTAGTCATCCTCCATCCTTTTGGCTAGAATGCTTTTCAAGGTACTTTTTCAGTCCCTTGTGCAGGGCCTCTGCCGCGAGGCTGGAACAGTGTAGTTTTACCTTGGGCAGTCCCCCCAACTCTTCGGCAACGTCCCTTGAGGTTATCTTCAGCGCTTCTTCTATGGTCTTCCCTTTTACCATGTCCGCCAGGACGTCGCTGGTGGCGATAGCGCTGACGCAGCCGAAGGTCTGGAACTTCACATCCTTTATTCTGTTCCCTTCAATCTTCACGTACACCGTCATCATGTCCCCGCACACAGGGTTTCCCACGGTCTCCTTAATGTCAGCGTCAGGAATCTCGCCAAGGTTCTTAGGATTCCTGAAGTGCTCGAGCACCTTTTCGGAGTAAAGGCTTGCGATTGATAACACCCCCTGAATTATTCCTCCGGCCGCCACGCGGATATTTTCCTGAGCCTTTCCACTACCTCAGGGATTTCTCTCAGCATGTAGTCAACATGTTCCTCATTATTGCTCTTTCCAAGGCTTATCCTGAGGGACCCGTTCACGTCCTCTGGCTTGAGGCCTATTCCCAGGAGAACGTGTGACGCCCGCAGGTTAGGCGAGGAGCACGCGGAGCCTGTGGACACTATTACCCCTTTGGCGTCAAGCAGGGCCACCATAGCCTCTCCCTCCACGTACCTGAAGGAAACGTTCAAGTGGCCGGGTATCCTGTGAACCTCATGCCCATTAAGCCAGGAGTGTGGCACGTCAAGGAGTTCCAGCAGAGGCTTCTCAAGTTCCCTGAGCCTTTCAGCCTCCTTTTCCATCTCCTTTGCCCTGATCTCAGCGATCTTCCCAAGCCCTATGATTGCGGGCACGTCAGGCATGCCGCTCCTGAGCCCGTTCTCCTGCCCGCTGCCGAATATGATCGGGTCAACAGAGACTCCTCTTCTTATGTACAGTCCTCCAGCTCCTTTTGGCCCGTACGTTTTGTGGCAGGTTACTGAAACAAGGTCTGCCGGAACCTTTTTCAGGTCCAGTTCTATCTTGCCGAAGGAGTAGCAAGCGTTCAGGTGGAACACTGTGTCATGCTCCTGGCACAGCCTCCCTATCTCCTTTATGTCCTGCACGGTCCCTATCTCCACGTTAGCGTGTCCGATGGACACCATCAGCGCTCCTTTTTTCAGTTCTTTCTCAAGCTCTTCCAGTACCACTCTCCCGGTGTTGTCTACAGGGACCTTCACCACCTCGAACCCTTCTCTCTCCAGCTGTTCAAGAGGCTTTAGGACGGACCCGTGCTCTATTCCAGTGGTGATGATCCTCTTGGACTTCCCTTTGTTCCTTCTCGCGTAACCGAGGATCGCGAGATTGTTTGCTTCCGTGCCCCCCGAAGTGAACACAAGAGAACCTTCTGGAGCGTTAAGGAATTCCAGGACCTTTTCCCTGCTTTTTTCAATAGCCTCTCTGACCTCGTACCCTCTGTTGTAGAACAAGCTGCTCGGGTTAGCGAACTTTTCAGAAAAGTATTCTCTCATCGCGTTTTCTACCTTTGGGTCTAAGGGTGTCGTGCTAGCGTGGTCTGCGTAGACGAACATGGTAAAAGATTATCTTCTCTCCATTTATTATTCTTTTGTCAGTCTTCACCTGACTTTCAAGGCCCTTTTGAGCGCGGGCTCGAAAGCGTTGAAGAACTCGTCAATGTCCTCCTGCGTTACTACGTATGCTGGAGCGAGCCGTACTCTCTTCTTGCCCGCGGGTAGCACGAGCACGTTCCTCTTGTACAGTTCCTGTACAAGAGCATCCCTGGCCCTGGCAGAGTGCAGGCTGAATCCTATCATGAGCCCGAGGCCGTCAATCTTGGAAATGCTGTCCGAGTACTCGTGCAAGCGTTCTAGGATTCCTCTCCCGATGTTCTTGATCCTCCCAAGGAGCTTCTCCTCCTTGATCACCCTAATGGTTTCGGCACCTACGGCCATTGATATGATGTCCCCGCCTCCGAAGGTGCTTGACATCCCTCCTTCTGGAGGGAACAGTTTCCGGTTGGCCATCACCGCACCCACCTGAAGGCCTTTCGCGCTGGTTATAATGTCAGGATCAACCCCGTAGTTTTGTATCGCCCACCATTCCCCTGTCCTGCCGAGACCTGCCTGCACTTCGTCCGAGATGATCAGCATCCCTTCTGAACTGGCGATCTGCACCACTTCCCTGAGCCACATTCCCGCAGGAATGTATCCTCCTTCCCCCTGCACGGGTTCTAGTATAAGGAAGGAAATGTTTTCCGCACCTTCCTGCGAGAGTATCCTGTCCATTTCAAGCACAGAGTCAGGGCTGAACGGTATTCTCAGGGCTGGAAGGGAAGGGAACCTGTTCTTGTGCACGCTTTTTGAGTTCGTCAGACTGAGAGCCCCCAAAGTCCTGCCATGGAACGCGTTCTCGAAGGAGACTCCCATGAACCCCCTTCGGTTGTAGAATGCGATTTTCACGGCGTTCTCCACCGCCTCGGCGCCAGAATTGCACAAGAACCCTGCGTTAATGCCCCTCGGGGTCACGCTGACCAGTTCCTGCAGTAAGTCCAGGTGCTCTTGCACGTAAAAGTCCTGTCCTGCGATTTTCACAGGCGCTCTGCCAGAGTATTCTTTCACGACCTCCAGAAGCCGGGGGTGGTTGATCCCGAGGGGAGCGGTGCACAGCAGGGAGGTCATGTCCAGGAAAATGTTTCCGTCAATGTCCTCCACGTGACACCCTTCACCTTCTCCTGAGAGGACTATCGGGTATGGGAGAGCGTGCCCCCCGTTAAGAAGCTTCATTCTCTTCACGAAGCCCTTGGTCCGAGGCCCTGGCATGCTTTTCATGGTTTTCTCACAAGAAATAGGACAATTAAAAGCTTTGCCCGCTTCCTGCCGCGGGGCCTCCTCCCGCGCATAATACTTGAGGAGAGAGGTTCATGCTCCGCGCAGCACTCCAAGCACTTTCTTGAACGTGTCCACGAACGTCTCCGCTTCCTCAAGGGTGTTGTAGAAGTACACTGACGCCCTAACACTTCCTGGAACGTCATGCGCGTTAAACCAGGAGTGCACGCAGTGCCTTCCAGACCTCACCTCTATGTTCGCGGTCTCGTCCAACGCGATTGCTATGTCATGAGGGTCTGCGCCTTCAACAACAATGCTTACTATCCCGCTCCTCTGCCTTGGGTCCGAGGGGCCCAGTATGCTTACTCCTGGAATGTCCTGAATGCTTTCTGTGATCAGCTTGTTTATCTCGTACTCCCTCTTCTCAATGTTCTTGAACCCGATCCTGGAAACGTATTCCGCGGCAGCACCTGCTCCTATCATGCCAGCATAGTTCTGCAGGCCGGCCTCAAACTTTTCAGGAGGTGGCAGGAACTCAAACCTGTCGTACCAGGCATCCTTGACCGTGTCCCCCCCTACTATGAACCCGTCAATTTCCTCCAAAAGCTTTTTCTTGCCGTAGAGCACCCCGACTCCTGTGGGGCCGCACATCTTGTGAACGGAGAACGCGAGGAAGTCCACGTCAAGCTCTCTGACATCAACCTTGTGATGGGGTGCTGTCTGGGCGGCGTCAAGCATCACGAGCGCTCCGTGCTCGTGAGCTTTCTTCACCACCTCCTTGGCTGGAATGGTGTAGCCGTCAAGGTTGCTGGTCCATACCATGCTCACGAGCTTTACTCCCTGCTCCAGTTTCTCCTCGTACGCGCCCATGTCAAACGTTAGGTCAGGATTGCTCGGAACATAATCATGCCTTATTCCCTTCTTTTTTTGCATGAACAGCCAGGGCACAAGGTTTGAGTTATGCTCCCTGTCTGTTGTCAGCACTACATCCCCTGGTTTCAGGTCCAGGGCGTATGCCACAAGGTTTATTGACTCTGACGTATTCCTCGTGAAAATGATCTCGTGCTCGCTGTGCGCGTTCACGTAATCTTGGATGATCCTGCGCGCTTTTTCAACCTCCTCCTTTGTTCTGTTAGCGAGCTTGTGAATGCTCCTTCCGGTTACCGATGAGTACTCGTAGTAGTACTCGTTCATCTTCTCCACGACCTGCCTCGGTTTGAGGGTCATGGCCGCGTTATCAAAGTATATTATCGGTTTGCCATAGAACCTCTTCTGGAGGATCGGGAAGTCATTCCTGCAGTCGTCCAAGCTCATGAGAAAAAGTATGTCCCTCCGAGTTGATAAATGTTGTGTTGTGGTTTTTAATACTCCGGAACCATTATTACTTCTGGTGAGACCTTGCCGGAGGAGGAAATTGAAAGGGAACTGAACGCTTTAATGGACCTAATAAAATGGGACTGGGAGAAAGGGGAATATAACAAGAAAAAAGTGGTGCACAGGGCCCTTTCCATCCGGGCAAAACACCATATTCCTGTGGATCAGATTCTGCTGGAGCTGGCCTCACGGGTTAAGGATGATGACATGCTCAGGGAGAGGATCCTGGAGCACGTAGACAGCCTCCTGGAGCGCAGGGCAATAGAAGAAAGGGTCAAAGAAAGAAGAAGGCTGAAGGAGAGTGGCGAAAAACGTGAGAGGAAGGGAGCGAAGATCATCGGAGAGAGGAGGGCAGTGTCCGATGAGGAACTGGTGAAAAAGCACGCCGAGCTGGCGGAAAAGCTAGGCAGGCCGCCGACAGAAGGAGAACTGTCCGCTGCTCTGGGAGGAAGGATTTCTCCGACGAGAGCCCTTAGCAGGATCACGTCCCTTGGCCTAGCGTACCCTAAATTCTCCTCTTCAACAGAGGAAGAATACGCCAACATTCTTAAGGAAGAACACGAGGCCCTAAAGAAAAAGCTCGGCAGGCTTCCCACTAAAGAAGAGTTATACGGCAGGCTTCAGGAGAGAGGCATTCCCCCTTACAGGCTTAGGGGGAGAAAGTCTCTAGCCAATAAGACCTTGAAAGAACTGGAGTTCTACACGCCCTCTGAAGCACTATACCACGACCTGAACAAGAACCCCCGGAGATTCCTGAAGGAGGTTTTCAGGCAGCCTAAAGTAAGACGAGACTATCCAGTCATAAGAAACGCGTTTGAAAGCCTTGTCGTGGATCTTGCCAGGGATCTTGGAAGGATACCCACGAAAAGAGAACTCGCCGGAGAGATAGGGATAAGCGTGAACAGACTGTCTGAGTTCTTGAGAGCCTGGGGTCTTAGCAAGGAGATCCCTTCAAGCATTGACTACAAGAGGGCCCAGAGGGAAACCCGCAGGATAAGAGAGATGTTCAGGGAATACATCCAGGGAAAACGAAGAGGAAGGTAGTCTCTTTTTTGGGAGCGTTAGTGGTGGACCCGCCGGGATTCGAACCCGGGACCTTCCGCGTGCGAAGCGGATACTCTTCCAACTGAGCTACGGGCCCACACGATTCACTGGCTGTTGAGAAGGCTCTTGTTTTCTTCAATTATTTCCAAGAACGCGTTTATAACCTTTTCCAGCTCCTCTTTTTTCAGGCCGTAAGTGCTGAGTTTGAACTGTCTAGTCAGGCCAGGCTTTATTCCTGAGATGCCCCTTTTCTTGAGCCCATGGTACAAGAAGAATCCTCTTTTCTTGTGATCTTGGGCTATCTCGTACAGTTTCTCTGATACGAAGAACAGGAGATCATGGTTATGGGGTTTTTCCCCGTACTGTTCTGCGATTCCCTCTTTTTCCATCATTGAAGAGAACCATCTCGCGTTCTCAACCTCCTCTTCCCAGCGTTTGATCCTTTCCTGGACGTACGGGAAGGACAGCATCAGAGACACCGCAGGCATTCCTCTTACCGTGCACCCCAGCATTTCAACTTCCTTGATGGGGTAGTACCTTGATTTCCTGAAAAGGTTTTCAGCGTGTTCCTCTGTTGTTCCTAGCACGCCAACAGGGCCGCTCGCTGCCATGCTCTTGTGCCCGGATCCCACGATAAAGTCAGCGCCCAGTTCCCTCATGCTCACAGGCATCCTGCCCACGGCGTAGGCCGCGTTTAGGATGAGCGGCACGCCGTGCTTGTGGCACTCGCTGGCGATTTTCTTGACATTGGGCATGTTCCCGTAGTTCCCGTCAGGGTAGGTGACCAGCGCAAGAGCGGGAGGGTTTCCTGTTTCGTCTTCCACTTCCTCTATTGCGTTCTTGTAGTGCTCTGGCGTGATCAGGTACTCTGGCTCAGGAGTCCTCTCTGTTTTCTTGATGTTGAGCCCAGCTCTCTCCGCAGCCACAATGCTGGAGTAGTGGGCGTTAGCGTCAATGACTATCCAGTCCCCGGGCCTGGCGGCCGCGTGCATTATCGCATACTTGCCCTCTCTTGCCCCGTGGGTTATTCTCGCCTGGTCACAGCCCAGGAACTCTGGCAGGATCTCTTCTATGAACAGTTTTATCGGAGGAGTCTTCAAGCCGAACAGGCTTCCTGGACAGAAATCGCAGACAGAGTAACCGTCAAGCCATGTGACCAAGTTGGCCTTAGTGGCCTCAGGAATCCGTCCTCCTGTCTGAAGAGGATCTATGTTTATCTCGTGCGTTTCTCTTGTAATGTTCCTGAGCTTGTCCAGGTTCATGACTCTCATCCTTTAGAATAACTGTTTGGAGCGGGGAGGGAGATTTGAACTCCCGTACACCGGTCTGCAGCCGGTTGCATAGCCGCTCTGCCATCCCCGCAGAGGCTTTTTCTGGGACAAGGTTAATTTTGAAGGGCAGGTTTTAAAAGGGTTTCGAGAGAGCTCTTGCAAGGTTTTCCACGAACTTTTCCCTGTACCTTCTGGGCACGTTCGTCCCGTACGCTCCGGGGTGTCCTCCGTGGACCGCTCCCGGGATCCCTTTGACTGCCTCGGGCACTATTCTTGTCAGGTCCGGTCCAGGGCTTCTGGTGGAGAAGCTTGCTTCTTCCTCCTCGTCAACACTCACGGTCACCACTTTGCCCGGGTGCTTTAGCCTGAGGTAGTCCACGAGCAGTCTTTTTATCCTGTACTTTGTTTTTCCCGCGTGGACGTACACCAACCTGGCATCTTTCCACGTCTTCTCTTTACACTCTCTTATGACGCGCAGTGTTTCTTCTTCTGCCTCGTCTATTATCCGGTACAAGTGTTTCGCTTTGCCGTGTTTTTCTGTCCACGCGTGCAGAGGATCCTCTTTTTCAATGCTTTCTATCATGATTTTGAGTATGTCTTCGGATACATCCTTCTGGAGGTATCCTGCCAGGAAGAGGAGGGTTGTCCTGGTGAGGGCTGGGTCCAGTTGTCCGCCTATTAGGTATGTTCTTTTTTCCTGGGGCGTGAGCTTTATCAGCGGCAGAGACTCTTCCAGCATCCTGTCAGAGTACGATCCGAGCAGGGCGACCCACTTGAGGTTCTTTTCTCCACCCGCTTTCTCGTACAGCCGGTAGCACAGCGCGCTACAGCTGGGCACGCTGCTCGTTTCAAACGCAGGGTTTACGAACGGGCATTCTGGTTTCTCCTTTCTCTTATGATGGTCTATTATGAGTATCCTTTCATCTTTTGGCACTCTCGGGGGAGAGACGTCTGTCATTATCACCTTATCATAACCTTCAAGTCCAGTGATGTCCTTCATCACGTTGGTGATTTTCACGTCAGGCTCTACTCCCCTCTCTTTCATGAGTGTGTAGACTATCGCTCCTGAGCAGAGTCCGTCGCCGTCGTTGTGGGTTATGAGGAGGGTCTTGTCAGAGCTTTTTATTGCTTTCAGGAACCTGACTGCCTCGTCCATCAGTTTTTTTGAGGACTCTGGCTTTAAAATCCTTTTATTTTTTCCAGAGTCCGTGCACGTTACAGTACTCTCTCGCTTTCAGGGATTCAGAGTATTTGACCGAGAACCTCGCCTCTGGTTTGTCCCCTGGTCTCAAGAACTTCCTGTGCACTTCCCCTCCTTCTTCAACGAGTTCTATCCACTCAATGTAGTGGTTTTCTTCCATTGGGTGCGGGACAGAGCCCACTTTAACGAGCACTCCACTCTCTGTTCTCTCTATTACAGGAACATGCTTTTCTGTTTTCCAGTCGGCAGTCTGCTCGGGCATGAGCTGCATTGGCTGCCCACAACAAACCAGTTGCCCGATCCCTGCGTGCACGACCATCACGATGTTACCGCACACGTTGCATTTGTACACCTGCATTCGTTCAGTCACCGTTCTCACCTCCTGAGAGTTTGTGCGTTTAAGGCGACTATTATCGTGCTAAGGGACATCAGCGCTGCTCCCGCAGCAGGAGCGAGCACTACCCCGTACGAAGAGAGCACCCCTGCTGCCAGGGGGATGGCGAATATGTTGTATCCTGCGGCCCACCACAGGTTCTGGACCATCTTAGAGTAAACTCTCCTTGAGAACCTGATGATCCGGGGAATGTTCTTCAGATCGTCCTCTACCAGGATTATGTCAGCACTCTCTATCGCGACCTGTGTTCCCGTGCCTATGGCGATCCCAACGTCCGCGGTCACCAGTGCAGGAGCGTCGTTTATCCCGTCCCCGACCATGACCACGGTCCTTGCCGTCTTCTTTATCTCTTTTATTATCGCGGCCTTTTCTTCTGGAAGTACTCTTGCGTACGCCTTGTCCACTCCCAGGGTTCTGGCCACTTTCTCAGCGATGCTCTTATTGTCTCCTGTGATCATGTACACTTTCATCCCGAGCTCCTTGCACTCTTTTACTACCTTCCTGGCTTCAGGCCGTATCCTGTCAGAGAGGACTATTGTTCCCAGTATCCTCTTTCCGGTTACCACGTAAACAACGGTCCCGTTCTCATGGCCATGGCTTGCCTTGAGCCCAATGCTCCGAAGAAGCTCAGGGCCTCCCACGTACACTCTTTTACGCCCTACCTTCCCGACAGCTCCCTTGCCCGGAATTGTCTTATACTCTTTGACCTCTGGTATTCGGATGCCCCTTTCCAAGGCTTCTTCCACAATTGCTCTTGCTATCGCGTGTTCTGATCTCTGTTCTACTGCGGCCGCGAGTTTCAGAACATCCTCCTCAGGCGCCTCTGACCTGATTTCTGTCACGCCGAACTTTCCCTCTGTCAGCGTGCCCGTCTTGTCAAAAACTATAACATCAGCATTCCTAAGCTGCTCGAAAGCCTGCTTGTTTCTTATGAGCGCGCCCTTTTTCGCGGTCATTGATGTTGATATGGCGACCACGAGAGGGATGGCGAGACCTAGTGCGTGAGGGCAGGCTATCACAAGAACTGTCACGCTGCGTTCCACAGCATAGGACAATCCCTTGTACAGTGCCCAGACAACGAATGTTACTGTCCCAGACGCTAACGCCGCGTAAAATAGTAATGCCGCGGCCCTGTCAGCAAGTTCCTGCGTTTTGGACTTGCTTTCTTGCGCTCTTCTGACGAGCGCGATAACCTGGGACAGGTACGTTTCTTTCCCAGTCCTTTCTATTCTAACGGTTATGCTCCCTGTCCCGTTGACTGATCCTCCGATTACCTTGTCTCCTTTTTCTTTCTGCACAGGAACTGATTCTCCTGTGAGCAAGGACTCGTCCACGCTGGATCTACCTTCAACGACCTCCCCATCTGCCGGGATCCTTTCTCCTGGTTTTACTATAACCAGGTCTCCTGGCTTTAAGGAACTCGTGGGAACGTCAACTATCTTCCCTTTTCTGATGACGTGCGCTGTTGAGGGGATGAGTTTTGCCAGTTCTTCCAGCGCGCGTGAGGCGCGCATAACGCTTCTCATTTCTATCCAGTGGCCCAACAGCATCACGTCTATCAGCGTGGCGAGCTCCCAGAAGAAGTCCTTCCCGCCGGTTAGGCTGCTTGCCAGGGAGTAAAAAAAGGCCACGGAGATCGCCGTGCCTATGAGCGTCATCATCCCTGGGGATCGCGATCTTAGTTCCTTGACCATTCCCGTGAGGAAAGGCCTCCCGCCGTACACGTACACTGCTGTTGAAAAGGCCAGGACCACCCACGCCTGTCCTGGGAAGCGTAGTCCTACTCCTGTCCACGCTTGGATCGTTTCCGAGAAAACGATTATGGGCACGGTTAGGATTAGAGAAACGATGAACTTTTCTCTGAATTCTTTGACGTGATCGTGTTCTTTGTGCGAGTGACAACAACCTCCTTTCACGCGCTCACCTTATTCTCCACAACGTGCCGAACCGTGTGTCCTTTACGTCCAGTCCCGCGTTCCTGAGGGTGTCCCTGATCTTGTCCGCTTTTTCGTAGTCTCCTGCTTTTCTTGCTTTGTCCCTTTCCACGAGCAGCCAGCCGACGATGCTTGAAATAACCCTGTCCCTGTCAACGCTTCTGGGCAGGATTCCGAGAATCGTTCCAGCTGTCCAAACGAACTCCTTCAAGGCTTTTTTGCTCTCCTGGTCCAGGCCTCCCTCGTCTTCGGTGAGACTGTTGGCCTTTTTAAGCGTTTGTATTAGTACTGAGACTGCCTTGGGAGTGTTCAGATCGTCGTCCAGCGCTTTTTCAAATTCATTCATCGCGTTCCTTACTTCGTCAACCATCCTCGCGCTCCCTTTTCCTGCTTCCACCAGGATCAGAGAGTCATATATGTAAGACAGTGTTTCCTCCGCTTGCTTGAGCCCTTTTTCTGAATAGTCCATTTCTGACCTGTAGTGCGACATGGCGAAGTACAGTCTCAGGGCTTCAGGCCGGTGGTTTTCAAGCACGCTTCGGATGGTCACGAAGTTGCCGAGTGACTTGGACATCTTCCTGCCTTCCACCAGCAGGAGACCAGTGTGGACCCAGTACTTCACCAGCGGTTTTTTGCCAGTGTATGCTTCAGCCTGGGCTATTTCTGCTTCGTGATGCGGGAATGCTAGTTCTATCGCTCCCCCGTGAATATCGTACTGGGGACCGAAGTAGGTTACTGTTATTGCGGTGTCCTCAATGTGCCATCCTGGCCTGCCCCTGCCCCAGGGAGAGTCCCATGATATTTCTTCTTCTTTCCTTTTCCAGAGTGCGAAATCAGCAGGATTCCTCTTTTCTGGGTCAGGTTCTATCCTGTGGACGTTCATTTCCTCTGGTTTTTTTCTCCCGAGCTTTCCGTAGTCCGGGAACCTGCTCACGTCGTAGTATACATTGCCTGACTTGGTCACGTACGCGTACCCTTTTTTAAGAAGCCCCTCCACCTGCTCTATTATTTCTGGGATGTGTTCTGATGCCCTTGGAAAAAGGTTTACTGAGTTGATGTTCAAGGCTTTCATGTCCTTCATGAACTCTTTTTCGTATTTCCGGGCGAGGTCAAGAGGCTTTATTCCTTGCTCTCGGGCCCGTTTTATTATCTTATCATCAACGTCAGTGATATTCATCACGTAGAATACTGTGTGTCCCTTGTGCCTAAGGTACTTTGCCAGGGTGTCGTAGTACGAGTACGTCCTAGCATGCCCCACGTGACTGTAGTCGTATACTGTGGGACCGCACACGAACATGTTCACCCTCCCGGGGTGGATTGGCACGAACTCTTCCTTTTGTCTTGTGAGCGTGTTATACAACCGCATCCTTGACCAACTCCTTAGCAGCAGACGGGGAATGGAGGAGGGGTCGGGATTTGAACCCGAGTAAAACCGCTTTGCAGGCGGTCACATGGCCACTCTGTCACCCCTCCTGGACGTGGTAGAGGATCTTCCGCATGTCATCAAAGCTCGGGATGTTTCTGACCTTTCCCTGTGCCTTCAGCTTGCTGAGCGCATACCTCACTGTACGCTCAGAGTAGCTGGTCTTAGAAATTATCTGTGTTGGCGTCAGCGGGCCTTCCCTGGACAGAAGTAGCAGGATCCTTTCATAGGATCTTTGCTTTGCTACAAAGGCGGTCACCCATTCAAGCCCACCAGAGTGTAATTATCCACCACGTGGTTTTTAATTGTTTGGAAACCGGCAAAAAAGTCTTCTGGAGTTCATACCGCGCATTTTTTGCAGACTTCCAGGACCTGGTGTTCTTTTGACCCGTACCTGTACACCGTCACTCCCTTGCACCCGAGCTTGTGCGCGAGTACTATCGCTCTCTCCACATCCTCTGGCGACGCGTTGGCAGGGAGGTTTATCGTTTTGGACACTGCGTTGTCCACGTGCTTCTGCCACGCTGCCTGCATTCTGACATGCCATTCTGGTTTTATGTCAAGTGCTGTTCTGAACACATTCTGCCATTTCTTCGGCACTTCTGGAACGCCCTGCACGCTCCCGTACGCTGACAGGTGCTGTAGCAGGTTCTCCGAGTAAAAACCTTCTCTTCTGGCTATCTCCAGGAAGGTCTTGTTTATTTCTACGAGAGTCTCTCCTTCCAGAACGTGTCTCTCGTAGGCTATTGAGTAAATGGGCTCTATGCTGAACGAGACGCCAGCTATAGTGCTAATGCTTCCCGTTGGCGCGATGGCGTTCAGGGTTGCGTTCCTCCTCTTCTCGTGAGGGTAGAACACGCTCTTTTTCCAGTTCGGGAACGGCCCTCTCTCCTCCGCGAGGTCTTCCGACGCGTTCCTGCATTCTTTTGCTATGAACTTCATTATCTTCTCTCCTGTTTCCACTCCCTTCCGACTATCGTACCGTATTCCCATCATGATCAGCGCGTCCGCGAACCCCATAACCCCAAGGCCTATTTTCCTGTTCCCGTGCACCGCTTTTCTTATTTGGGGCAGGGGGTACTTTGACCTGTCTATCACGTTGTCCAGCATGAGCACTGCAGCCCTTACCGTGCGCCCCAGTTTTTCCCAGTTTATTCTCGCACGTCCTGGCTCTCCTTCTAGCATGTTCTTGAGGTTTACTGACCCGAGGTTGCACGCTTCCCATGGCAGGAGGGGAACTTCCCCGCAGGGGTTGGTTGCTTCTATCACTCCCAGTTCAGGGGTCGGATTGTCCTTGTTTATCCTGTCCAGGAAGATCACTCCAGGATCCCCTGTTTCCCAGGCCATGAACGAGATCATTTCCAGAACCCGTTTCGCGTTCAGTTTTCTCACTTTCCTGCCGTTCCGGGGATTGACCAGGTAGTACTCCCTTCCCTTTTGAGCGGCGCGCATGAACGCGTCCGTGACCGCGACTGAGATGTTAAAGTTCTGAAGACTCTTCCCATCTTCTTTGGCTGTGATGAAATCCACCACGTCAGGATGGTCTATCCTGAGGACGCCCATGTTCGCGCCCCTGCGCATCCCCCCTTGTTTTATCACTTCTGTGGCCACGTCAAATATTCTCATGAAGGACACGGGGCCGCTGGCCACTCCCTTGGTTGACCCCACAATGTCACCTCTTGGCCTGAGCCGGGAAAAGGAGTATCCTGTCCCGCCGCCGGACTGGTGTATCAGCGCTCCCGCCTTCAGCGCGTCAAAAATGCTTTCAAGACTGTCTTCTATGGGCACCACGAAGCACGCTGCCAGCTGCTGGAGCCTCCTTCCCGCGTTCATGAGGGTGGGGGAGTTGGGCAGGAAGTCCAGGCTCCTCATCATCTGGTAGAACCGGGCCTCGTCCTTTTTCCAGTCCCTCCCGTACTTTTTGCTGGCCTTGGCAATGTCCCTTGCAACTCTTCTGAACATCATGTCAGGAGTCTCAACGACCCTGCCGAGATCATCCTTTTTCAGGTACCGCGCGTGAAGGACCTTTATCGCGTTGTACGAGAGCTTCACATCATCATTTACTCCTAGGACGAGCTTGGCGTGCCTTGCCTTTTGTCTCTCGTGCCTGTATATTATGTACGCTTTCGCGGTCTCGTAAAGCTTTCTTGACACAAGCTCTTTTTCAACAGCGTCCTGGATTTCTTCCACTGAGGGAATCCTGTCCCTGAACTTTTCGTCCAGCTTTTTTTCCACCGCGAGGGCAATCTCTCTGGCGTCCGCGTCCGCACCCGTTGCGTCCAAGGCCTTCTGGACAGCCTGTTCTATTCTGGACAGGTCAAACGGGACTATCCTCCCGTCCCTTTTGCGGACCTTTTTCACCATTCTATTCCCCTCTTGTCCTTGAGCAGGGGCACTGGTTTTTTCACGTCTATCACGTACGTGACATAGTCAGAGTAGTTGATTATCTCGGGTGGAGCGTACCTTCCCGTGAGGACGATGTTAGTCTCCCCCCTCTTGTCAAGCAACCGTATAACTGATTTCGGGCTTACGAGCCTGACGGCCGCGGCAAGATTTATCTCGTCTAGCACGAGCAGGAATGGCTTTTCAGCAAGCTTTTTTGCCGCGAACCTGAGGCCTTTCCTGGCAAGTTTTTTGTCCTCTTCCGCAGGGCTCTTAAGGTCTACGAACTCCCTTCTCCCGAACTGCCATACTTCTAGGCCGGGCAGGACCCGCTGTGCCTTGTGCTCGCCCACCTCCGGCCTCCCTTTCATGAACTGTACTACCACGACCTTTTTACCGTGCCCGACAGCCCTGAGCGCGAGCCCGAACGCGGCGGTTGTCTTACCGCTCCCGTCTCCGGTGTAGCAGTAAACCCTTCCAGTCATGATCCTAAAAAAGAGGGGATTGTTTTTATTCTTTTGCAACCGCCCTCCTGACCTCTTGTATTATCCTGTCAGCGTGTTCTACCGACTCCGCCTCTCTTACCACTATCCTCCCTGTAGAGAAAAGGGTAACGTCTGCGCCCATCAGCCTGAATCTGGCCATTCCCAGGTCAGGATCCACCCTGACCGCGGAAACTCCCTCTATCCTCTTCACCTCGTCTAGTCCCTTTATCCCGTTTATCTGGTCCGTTACGTTAACCTTGCTCGGATCCTTGGTGCAGGGGTTTATTATCCTCATTCTCCTCACTCTCAAAGGGCACATCCTTTGCTTTATATTCACCAACATCCTCTTTTTAACCATGTCGCGGGTTTCAGGCTTTCTGCTGTCATCATGGCTGAAGAAGAGGGCAAGGCGCAAGGCGGTTGCTGGAGAGAAACTGCTTAGGCTAAGGCAGGAGAGGGACGCGCTGCTTAGGACAGTAAGGGAGCTTGAGAAAAGAGGGATTCAGGTCAAGGTCCCTAAGCTTAGCAGGGGAGGTTTGACAAAAGGGGCAAGGATCGCGCGTCTTGAGGAGGATATCCGAAAGCTTGAAGAGGCCATAGAAGATGCTGGAAAGAGAGCTGCCGAAAAAGAAGCTGGTCTGGAGAGGCAGGCTGCAGCAGCTAAAAAGATCGCTGAAGCGTTCACCGAGGCTAAGAAAGAGGAGGCTCTTGCTGACATTGCGTTTGACTACATAGAGGGGAGGATACCCAAAGAGGAGATAGACAAGATAATGTCACGGCTGAACAAGAGGGACAGGGAAGTCCTCCTCAAGTGGATTGACATTGCTACCGTGGAAGTGATAGCAAAGAAAATGGCGTACGGTGTAGAAGTATCCGAGGAAGACAAGAGATTCATAGATTCCCTGTCCAAGGAACTCCGAGCCCACTTTGAGTTCTCTAAAGAATTCTACTCCTTTATAGACAGGCTCGTGAACGCGGGAGACATTGAAAAACTATCTCCTGAGGACAGGCAGTTGTACGAGTGGATAAAGCAGGACGCGTACTGGAGCAGGCGGCTCAAAAAAACTCTTGCTGAAAGGGTCGGAGAATAAATTTTAAAAACAACCCTCCTTTATCATCCCGGATGGCTAAGGAGAGAAAGTATATTGTGCGGAAGGGAAAGAAGAAAATAGAGGTCACGCTGCCCGCGGGACTCACTCTTGACACAAAGAGAGTCATACTAGAGACAATAAAAAGAATAGACAACGAGGAGTACCTGAAGACTGCTCTTGAGCTTTTGAATGCTGTTGTCTCCGAGATAGCGTACATTATAGGCTTCCTGAAGGAGGATGGGATGTACTCTCCGGTCATAGAAAAGACAATGAGGGATATCATAGGAGAGAACCTGGAAATCGGGCTAAGGCTTGGGATAAGCTTTGCCGGATCTCCTGAACAGATTCTTTCGTTTGTGCAGACCCAGATAGATATTGACAAGGCGCTTGCCAAAGTGCCCGAGGATAAGAGGGGTGTTGCCGCTTACCTCATGTACACGCTTAGTCTCGGGAGCCTGTCACTCAAGGTTGGTCTCATAATAGGTTCTCTGATGATCGCGGACCAGAGGGAAAAGTACATAAAAAAGCTTGGGGAGAAGCCTCCGTATTACCTCTAGGCTTCCTGCTTTTCAAGCGGTGGCAAGCTCTTTCAGGTTTACTTCCACAAAAGAAGATTTGTCCTTGCTCATGTGCACTCCTATTATTTGGTCCGCGTATCTTGTCACCGCCGAGTTATGGGTGATGATGATAAGCTGTATCTTCTCCGAGAACTTTTTGAACATCCTGGCCACCCTCTCAGAATTTGGCGCGTCAAGAGCCGCTTCCACCTCATCAAGAACATAGAACGGGGAGGGGTTGTACGCCTGTATCGCGAAAATGAACGCAAGTGCCGTTATTGTTTTCTCTCCTCCGCTGAGGGCGTCTATGTTCCTCATCTTTACCCCTTTGGGATTGGCCTCTATTATGAGCCCTGATTCTAGTGGGTTGTCTGGATTATCCAGTTTCAAGCAGGCTTTTCCCTTGGCTTCTGGGTAGAACTCTGAAAAGTATTTCTCGAAGAAAGTGTTCACAGCGTTGAACGCCTGCATGAACGCGCTCGCTTTCTTGGTTTCTATTTCTTGCATGAGCTTCAGTATTGCTTCCTTTTCTGTTTCCAGTTTCTTCTTCTTTTCTTTTATCTCGGAGACTTCTTTGCTTTCTTTATCGTACATTTCTATTGCCTTCAGGTTAACATGCCCTAACTTTTCAAGCTGTGATTCAACAGTCTCCAGGCCCTTGCGGAGTTCTAACTCGCTTCCCTTGATGAGCTCAGCGTCCTTAAGCCTCTCCCATTCTCTCTCAAGGTCTTTGCGCCTGGTTTCTCTCCGCGCCCTTTCTATTTCAGCCTCTTTTATCTCCTCTTTAACCTTCTCAGCGTTCCGGGAGATCCGCTTGATTTTTTCGGACAGCCTCTCCAGCTCCTTTTCAAGTTCGGACTTCTTCTTGAACAACTCGGTCACGCTGCCGGCCAGTTTTCTGACCTCTTCCTCCGCGTCCTTTATTTGTACGAGTAGCTTATTCCTCTCTTCTTCCTTCTCTTTTTCTCTCGCCCGAGCGCGCTCCAACTCTTCCTGCAGCTGCCTGATCCTACCGCTTATGCGGGAATGTTCTCTTTTTAGGGCGTGGTCCAGTCTTGTCATGGCCTCTTTCTTGGAAAGCCTTGTCCTGGCCAGCTCCTCTTCAAGAGAATTTATCTTCTCCCTTATCTCAGCAGCTTTCTTCTGAGACTCGTCTGAGGTTATCCTGTCGATTTCAGAAACCAGAACTGCCTTTTTGGACAAGAGTTCTTCAAGTTTGGAGGACTTCTCGCGGAGCAGGCTGCTCTTTTCCTGCAGGGCTTTTTCCATGCCTTCTATCTCTTTCTTGACAGCATCCCTCTTCCTCAAGATCTTCTCGGTATCTTTTTCAAGGTCTTTTAGCCCTGCTTCCAGCTCGCGGAGCACGGCCTCTGCAGACTTCTTTTTCACTTCTGCAGCTGCTTTTTCCTCCCTTATCCTGCTCATCTTTTCCCGAATGTCTCTTAGGCTATTGATTATCTTCTCTTTCTCCTCCTCCATCCGGGCAAGTTTCTCCCTGAGTCTCTCGAGCTCGAGCGCGTCTCTGGCGCTGGCCTTGCCCTCTGCTCTTGATCCTCCTGAAACTATTCCTGACGGTTCTGCCAGGTCACCGTCGGGAGTGACCATCCTGACAGTCCCGATCCCGATGCTCTTGAATCCTGACACGCTCTTGACCAGCACAGTGTCCCCGAACACGAACTGGAACGCTCTTTCAAGCTCTTTAGGATACCGTACAAAGTCTATGACGAGGCCTTTGCTTTCAGGTGATTTAAGCGCCTTCTGGATTTCCTTAGTCATTCTGGGTGGTCGGACCTTGTCCAGCGGGATGAATGTTGCCCTGCCAAGCCCTTTTTCTTTGAGGAACCGGATCGCGTTAACAGCGTCATCCGCTGTTCTTGTCACGATGTAGAAGAGCCTCTGGCCAGCGGCTGTCTCAATAGCCCGCTCGTACTCTTTAGGGTACTGGCACAGTCCGGCTACTGTTCCCAGAACCCCTGGGAGTCCCGCGGACACTATCCTTGAGGCTGTGTTAGCAATACCGTAAGTTCTCACTCTGGACTCTAGGACAGTGACCTTCTTGCGGATGGCGTGCATCTGCTTGTCGAGCTCCATAAGGTTTTTGTTCTCCTCTTTTTCCTCGTCCATGAGCCCTTTCAGTCTGCTGTCAAGAGAACTAAGGGTCCTTGTTACGCCCTCCAGTTCTTTCCGGGTGGTCTCCCTCTTCTTCTCGAGCTCTTTCTCTTTCGGGCTAAGGTCAGGGGAAAGCTCCTCCTCGAGCAAGGCCTTCTTCAGGTTCAGTCTCTCCTTCAAGGCCCCTATCCCCTTCTCCAGAGAACTGATTTCTTCCCTTGTCTTGTCCACTTCCTCTTCCAGTTTCCTCATTTCCTCGAACAGTTTTTCAATGCGTTCTCCTGTCTTCTCCACGCCTAGTTTCTCAAGGTCTTCTTTCAGGAGAGCGATCTCCCGTTCCAGATCGTCCTCTTGGAAAGAGTAATCTTCTATCTTTTTCTCGAGTCCTGCAAGGTCTTCAGAAACAGACGCGAGCGCCTCCCTCTCGCGCGCAAGTTCCCTCTCAAGCCTTTCTTCAGACTCTCTGATAGCCCTGAGCTCGCTTTCTAATCCTCCCAGTCTCTGCTTCAGCGCTTCAAGTTTCCCGGCGGCTTCCTTCTGCCTCCTGCTGCTCTCCTGGAAGATTTCTGTCTCGCACTCTTTGATCTGCTTCTTGAGTTCTTCTATCCTGGTCTCGGTCTCAAGCCGTTCCCTGGAGTACTTTTCCAGGAGTTTTTTCCGTGACTCAATCCGCTCTTCTGCCTTTTTGTAGACCTTGTCCACCTCGTCAAGCTCTTTTTTCACGAGGCTGGCGAGGTAGCTTTTTTTCCGGGCCTGCAAGTAGGAGTACTCTTCCGCGGTCTCCTTCTCTTTCTTGAGCTCCCTAAGCCTCTCCTGCCTCTCCGAGAGGATTATCTCCGCTTCCCTTATCTTTTCCTCAACCTTTTCCAGCTCGCGCAGAGCCTCTTCTTTCTTCTGATCGTACTCTGCTATCCCTGAAATCTCGTCTATGATCTTCCTCCTCTGGAGGGGTGTCATGCGAATGAGCCGGGTTATCTCCCCTTGCATGATGAGGTTGTGCCCATCGGGCTGTATGTTCATGGAGTACAACAGGTCCTCTATCTTGTGCCTGGTGGTTCTCTTCCCGTTAAGCCGGAATACAGAATTCCCTTTCTTGTCTATTTCTCTGGTTATTGAGTACTTTTTGTCCCCTTCCCTCAGTTCTATTGTCACGCTCGCGGTGCCAGTCCTGCTGTGATGGTTCACCAAGTCCGCCAGCCTGTTCGCCCTCAGGGTTTTCATGCTCCCTGTTCCAAGGACAAAAGCAATAGCATCAAGAATGTTGGACTTCCCGCTACCGTTAGGCCCTATTATGCACGTGTACCCCTCGCACAGGGGAATGGTAGCACTGCGGAACGACTTGAAGTCCTTCAGCCTTATTTTTTCCAGCCTGGCCATCCAGTGTTCTTTTATCTCTGAGCACAATTTAAACGTTCCTCCGCCTTTCCCGCCCCAGAGGACGCGAGAGAGTACACCCTTTTCTTGGTTTTGTCCGGTTGGAAAAAGAATTTATATGCTGCGAAAGATCAATAGAATCATGAGGACTGGCATCCTGTTACTTCTTGTGCTCCTGCCTGCAGTAATATCTGCCTCGGCTTCTGATGCACCTCAGACTTCAAGAGGATACATTGTTGTATACTCCGGGAAAACATATTCTTCCGGAGCCCTTTCTTCCGCAGGCCTTGTTCCAGTCTACCATTTTAGGGTTATCAATGCAGACTATGTGATTCCTTCTAAGGCGGGAACAGCAGCAGTGGCAGTGCTGGAAAAATCTCCTGAGGTACGCATGATAGTCCCGGACTATTACATCCAAGCGGTGCCGCCTGCAGACACGCAGGAAAGAATCTTTGAGAACTTAAACGAGTCAGTAGCCCAAATAGGCGCTGTGAACGTTCAATACCAGGGAACCGTTCTGAGCGGGAAAGGCGTAAAAGTTGCGGTAATCGACACTGGAATAAACTATTCCCACGCTGACCTGGGAAACTGTACTACCACAGAGTTCCTGGCAGGTAATTGTTCAAAGGTGGTGGGAGGGTACGATTTTGTTAACGGGGACAGCGACCCTATGGATGACAACGGTCATGGGACGCACTGCGCGGGAATAATCGCGGCTAACGGAAGCATAAGAGGTGTAGCGCCCAACGCCACGCTGATAGCGATCAAGGTGCTGAACTCGCAGGGAGGAGGGTACATTTCAGACCTGCTCAAGGGAATTGACTACGCGTACCAGGAGGGTGCTGACGTTGTTAGCATGAGTTTAGGATGGAATACTCTGCCGAAGGATGCTCAGGATGTTCTGTCCCTTGCAGTGGAAGGGTTATACAAGCACGACGTGACTCCTGTCGTGGCTGCTGGTAATGATGGGAGCATAGGGTCTGCTCACGGGCCTGCAATGGGCCTGCATGCGATAACAGTAGGTGCCGTAGACTCCTCTAACGGGCTGGCGAGCTTCTCAAGCAGGGGCCCTGACGGGTATGGCACTCCCTATATTGATGTTCTCGCGCCAGGCGTTAGTATTAACTCCACCTGGATAAACGGGGGGTATACTGAACTCAGCGGTACCAGCATGGCGGCACCCCATGTTGCGGGGGCAGCAGCTCTTATGAAAGAGGCTGGAAAAGACCCCTTCAAGCTTGTCTGGAGCGCCACGGACCTAGGATACTCTCCGGTGCAGCAGGGCCACGGTCTCGTGAACGTCTCCAGAGCCCTAGAGTATAACCTCTCTTATCCCATCAGCGTGAGACTTGAGGTAAAGAACACTACAGGCAACAGTACAACAACTCTGGTCATAGAGAACGACGGGCCAGACCAAGTTTCCGTGAACCTGTCGGCCTCAGACTTTACAAGGATAGAAGGGGAGTCCTGCTCTCCAGCCGTCATCTCATCTGGAAACTTTAGCCTTTCGTCCTCTTCTGACGTGATCCAAGGGCGTTCATCAATGTCATTCAACCTGACCGTGAACCTTTCTAGTCCTGTCCCGCCAGGATACTACCAGGGTTTCATTATAGTGAATTCGAGCGGGTACCCCTCACATAAGATCCCTGCGATCCTGGTGGTCGAAGAGGGCGGCGGGACAACACTCTTGAACACCACAACCTGCTTTTCCAGGGGATTCGCTGCTCCCTCGTACCAAGGGGACTCTGCATTCTTCAAGTTCAGCCTGGACGAAGGATCGGGTAACGGGCGGAGCCTGTACATTAACGTGTCCTGGTCAGGCACTGGAAGCGATTTTGACTTTTACCTCACCAACCTTGACACTCATGAGTTGTGGGTGGCCAACGCGGACAGCAGTACCACGACTTCTGAGGCGGGCTGGATAACTGACCCAAAACCTGGAGAGTATGTTCTGGAAGTAAGGGCATATTCTCTGGACGTTCAACCGAAGTCGGTGAGCGTGCTTGTTCAAAGGCCTTTGTCCTCAGGCCTTTCGTTAAGGGTCCAAGATCAGAACTCTCTTGACTTCGGGTACGTAGACTCTTCGGAGGGAGTGTCCGAACTGAACCTTACCCTCTCTGATCTGACAGGAACAGAATACCACAACATCACTCTGAGTGTGCTTCCGGCAGAAGAACTTTGGTCAGGAGAACAGGTTAGTGTGGTATCCTGTAACGAGACAGCGTTCACGTTAGGACCCGGAGGACAGCGGAACATAACTTGCATCTTGAACATCACAGGAACCAGTGTTTCTCCAGGATACTATTTCGGAAAGATTAACGTCACGTCCAACGCCACTTCAGACCTTGTGGAGCAGTACTTCTTCGTGGTCGGGATAGGGACCTTGGGCAGGTTTCCCGTCCAGGCCACTTTTCCTGTGAACGCAAGCATACTCCCTCCCTGTGGAGGGGATGTGGACGGAGACGGTGTTGAAGACGCATCTTCGATATCAGCAAGATGGCACTACTACAGGGTGAAAGGGAATAGGTCAAACGTGTGCGGAGTAAGATACCGGGTGGCCTGGGGAAACAGTAACAATGAACTGGCGTGCTATACTGAGTCTTCAAGTCTTGAGAACGGGTTTTTCTTCAACACCAACGATTTTGACACTGCTGTTCTCTCGGGCACGACGGATAGCGTCACGCTGGGAGTGCACAGGATAGGTGTGTGTCTGAACGAGAAAACCTCATACTACTATGATAGCTACAACATTTCCCTTAGCCTAGTTTACGCGACGCATATCGCGTTCGTGCCTGACGACACGAAAACTTACTACAGGTATAATGAGTCCGTGAACTATTCTGTTTACTCGTACGACGAGAACAACCTTGGAAGAAACTTTACTGCTGACGTAAGGGTGTATCAGCCTGGAGGGAGGTACACCTACCTGCACCAAAACTTGAGTGTCAACACGAGCTTTAACGACAGTTTTGTCTACGGGAACAATTACGTCGTAGATCTCCTCCTCGAAGTGGACTCCAATGACTCCTGCGGGACGAACAGGATCCTGTACATTCAGAGCCTGGGGAGCATTAACGTGACCACCGACAAGACAAGTTACGTGAACAACGAGACCATGTACTACAATATCACACTCTGGGACAACCGCAGCTTCCCGATGCTGACTAACGAGACCCTGGTCGTAACGTTCATGAACGAGACGGGGAGCGTGTGGAACCAGACGACTCTGCACGTGACAACATCAGGATCCTTCAACTACTCGTTCCCTGGTAACGCTAGCCCAGGGAACTGGACCATCCTAGTTAATGACACGTACTTCGGGATAACGGCGCAGACAACCGTTCATCTTGATGTCTTTTACGGTGTTATTATCAACGCGAGCAATACAAGCGTGCAGCCGAATTCCACGGTTTTGGTCCCGGTAACCCTCGTGAACAATGGGACAGGGTTGGACACGTTCAATATCTCGTTCTCCCAGTCCCTGGGATGGCAAGCGACCTTGACCCAAAACCAGCTGACCCTGGCAGGAGGGGAGGCGGGCACGGTGTACTTGAATGTTAGCGTGCCCTTCGAGTACGCGGGGACAGTGAACAATATTACCGTGAACGTAACAGGTCAGCACAGCCAATCCTCTGCCGGGTTCACGCTTAATGTGAGCAGGGTCGTTGGGGTCGCGAAGTACTTTGACAACACGTCAGTCTTCAACTTCTCTCTTCCAGACGTGCTCACACTACAGATGAAGATAAGGAACACGGGGAACGTGAACGCGACGTACAATCTTTCCGCGAGCTATCCTGCGGGATGGAACGTTACGTTCAACCAGACTCTCGTGCAGGTGCCCTGGCAGGATGCGAGGAACGTTACCTTTAACGTCAGCATCCCCGCCAACGCTACCGGAGAGACTAACATAAGCTTCAGCGCGGTTATGGTTAACGAGACAGGGTGGACGGAGCCCGCGGCGGTGATAACTTTTACGGTGCCAGAAATAAGCCTGACCGCCTCTGCCCCTCCTGTTACGAGCGAGTACTACTACGTCAACCAGACTACAGGGGACAGGATGGTCAGACTCCCTGCGTTCACGGCCTCCGATCCTGCGGACGGCGTGCTTAACGGGAGCCTCGCGCTCGGAAACTGTACTGTTTTAGGAAGGGTCTTCAGCTTATACTCCAACGGGACAGGATTCTGGTGCGAAATGAACGTTTCAAACCTGACTGGCACAAGTTACAGTGTAACGATCAGCATGCGTGATTCCAGGAACCACACGGGGTCAAAGCAAGTGAATGTTATCGTTCCTCAGAACCTTTCATTCAACGCCAGACTCTCCTCTTCCTCTGTAGTGAAGGGGAACAACTTCTACGTTTACGGGAACGCCTCGTATGATTCTAGCACTCCGGCGCAGGGCACCGTGTACGTGACGGTGGGGAACAACAACTGCAACTCTGCCCTCTCGCCGCAGTCCGGTTACTCCAGCTTTGCGGTGCTGTGCCAGGCTCCAGCGTCCGCAGGGAACTATCTTGTGAGCGTGTCGTACACCGGAGTTTGGGGTCTTTCGGGGTCCAGGTTCCTGAACCTTAGTGTCACAGAGCCGCCTTCAACAACAGAATCCAGCCTCGGCGGGGGCGGCGGAGGCGGCGGGGCCGTGATAACGTCAGGAGGAGAACAGCAGGCGCCCGAGGAAACAGAAGAGCCCGTGTCCGCATCTCCTGAAATAAAACAGGCTGCTGTCACGCGGGATGGGTGGATAAGCGTGGTTCTTGACAATCCGCAGGACAGGGGACTGAACGTCAGCGTGAGCGTAAAGGAGGAGGGGGAAGTCCTGCACTTCAAGATCCCCGAAAATATCAGTATCACCCTTGAGCCTAATGCCAGCAAGCCCTTGAGAATACCTCTTGAGCCGTTGAAGTACGCGGTTCCAGGAGAGTACACTCTTAAGATCCTTGTCGGGGACAGGGCTGTCACCGTTAAGGCCCGTGTCCCTGCTCCCAAGATTGATCCCACCAGGGTGAACGTGTTCAAGTACGTTGAACCCTCCAAGAACAGGACTCGGGTGATACTGAACGTTTACAATCCCCTTAACATCACGCGCCAGGTGAACGTTACAGAGACGATCCCGAAACAGGCTGCAGAGTCAGTTGAACAGGTGGACTTCGACACTCCTCCTGCCAGGGTGATAGAACGCGATCCCGTGGTGCTCTGGACGCTTAACGTGTCTCCAGGAGAATCTGTGTCACTGGGTTACACCGTGAACAAGAAGGTTCTTGGGGATGAGTTCAGCGACCCCCTCGTGGAGGAAGCGCCTGTGGAAAAAGAGCAGAAGAAGACTGTGCAGGGGATTTCAGCTGTGGTAGCTCCTTCTCCTGAAGGAGGAGGGGATCTTGCGCTGGTGGTACTGGTGGCAGGAGCTGTCGCGGGCGTGGTCCTCCTGGTGTTCTGGAGGAGGGACGACCTCCTCTTGGCAGCAGAGGAATTCAGGGAAAGGATTCGCAGGAAGTGAAAAAAGGAGAGGGATCACCACCCCCTCAGCCTGTAGAACTCTTCTTTTATTCGTTCAAACTCTTCCTCTGTCAGCCGATGGCCCTCCACGCCGGGGTCTTGTGATAGTATTCTCTCGGTGAACGTCTCCTTTTCTTTTTCCATCCCCCTGAGGAGGCTTATTTCCCTTTCCTTTTCAAGAGTGGAGTCGGCAATCCTGCGGATGCTGCTGCTCGTGTACTTTTTCCCGAGGATTCTGGACAGCGCCTGGGCGGCGAGCGCCTCAAGGCCTTCAGCGTCCCTGACGAACCGGCAGATGCACAGCACGTCAGGGATCGTGTTATCAACCATTATCCTGTTAGCTCTCCTTGCAACCTCTTTAGGCGAGAACCTTTTCTTGCCTGCTTTAATGTCCGCGGCTACAGTCCACGCGTTTAGGTGGCTTCCCTTTTTAGAGCCGAGCGCGTACGAGATAAGCATTCCGGGCACGCTCCGGGGATCGTATGCCGCGAGCTCCACCCCGTACGCGTGCACCGCGAACTCTTTTCCACCGTACTTTTCTGAGGCTCCAAGCACTCCTTCTGCAAGATCATCTCCTATTCCTTCCCGTCTGCCTATCATTTTTATGAGTTCTGTTATCTGGGACGCGGAGTTGAAGTCGTACGGTACGATGCCCTTTTCTGACGCTTCCTTGAGCCACGCGAGCACGACCCCTGTAGAGATCGTGTCAAGCCCGTACTCGTCGCAGAGGGCGTTGGCATCAATTATGATCTTGGGGTCGTAGTTTTCAAGGTTTGCTCCGAAGGACCATGCTGTCTCGTACTCGGGCCCGTCCCTCACTTCCTTCCAGCTTGTTTCAAAGTCCCTCGCGCACTGCACGGGGCAGAGCATGCACCCTCCCCGGCCCTTCACCAGTGGCTTGAAGCCCCTGAAGTCTATCCTGGCAAGCTTTTCGTCTGGAAGATGGTTTTCTCTGTAGTTGTTCACAGGATAACATTTTCCTGGGTTCACTAGGTCTGTTGTGTCAAGGGTTCCCACTTCTCCCCAGGGGATCATGCTCTTCAGGCTTTCCATCGCCTTGGGTATTATCTCCCTAACCTCTTCTTCTCCTGGGATGGGCTGGTTTCCGCTGACAGCAATGGCCTTAAGTTTCTTGTAGCCGAGGACGCTTCCGAGGCCGGTTCTGGCAGCGCTTCTCTCGTCCATCTGTATTCCCGCGAACTTGACGAGCTTCTCTCCAGCAGGCCCTATGCACGCCACAGAAGAGTAGTTTTTGAAGTACTGTCTCACCTTTCCAGTGGTCTTTCCCCACAGGTGTCCTGCGGAGACTATTTCGGGCACGCCGTCTATGATGGAAAGGTAAACAGGTCTCTTGGCCGCCCCGAAAACGTCAACAGCATCAAAACCTGCTTTTCTGAGGGCTATCGCGAACTTGCCTCCGGCGTTCGCGAAGGAGTAGAGCCCGTTGGCAGGAGATACTCCCACAACGCACGTTCTGTTCGCGCACGGGAAGACTCCCACGAGCGGGCTTGTCATGAAGAGCAAGTGCGCCTCCTCTGAAAGAGGAGGATAGTCAGGGTCAGTTTCTAGAAGGAGGTGGGATCCTAAGGACCTTCCGCCAACATGCTTTTCCACGGTCTTCTTAGGAATATCCTCTGCCCATGCCTCCTGTGATGTCAGGTCTACCTTCAGCAACCGCATGGTCTTTATAGAGTTGCTTGATGGTTAAAAAGGTGATCCCTCACTTGAGGTACCCGTGTTTTTTCAGGTAGGTGTCAAGAAGTTCCTTGTTGAAGCCTATTACTATGTCTCCATCAATGTCTATCACGGGCACTCCTGTCTGCCCTGACTTGGCTATCATTTCCATTGCCCTGTCGTGGTCTTGGTCCACGAGCACGTCCTCGTACTTTATGCCTAGGGAGTTGAGATAGTTTTTCACCATGGCACAGTACGGGCAGCTTATGGTAGAATAAACTATTATGCTCATTTTAACACCCTCTTTTTTTACTTTCTTGCTGGATTTAAAGATTAGCTGTTCCATTTTCCTGAGTCTTATTAGGTCCAGCTCGTCCATACTCTCTCATCAAACAACAGAATATAAAAAGTTATGCTTAGTTGTGAACAAACTATTCACAACATTTATAGGGTGCTTATGAGCTTGGTTATGCTGGAGTACCACTCGTGCGCGTTCTTCTTGAGTTTTTCTTTTAGTTTTGGGACAGGGAGCGCTTCGTACACGTACTGATACCCCCTTGTTTTTCCTGGGACCGTTTTCCTAAACACCACCCCCGCGTCCACGAGAGTCTTCAGACTCTTTTGGACGGTGCTCCTCTCTTTTTTGTACGCTCTAGAGAGTTCTGCGACTGTCCGGGGTTTTTTCAGCAGAGCATAGTACAATTCTGCCTCGAGCGGTCCGATGCCCAGAAGACACTGTAGCACGTCCTTCTTGGAGAGGTTTCCTGATTCTCTGAAAAGGCAGACGTCAGAAGCCCGCATGTTACCTGGTAGTAGACACATAGTATATAACACTTGCCTTCAGCAACACACTAGTACGAGAGGTAAAGCTGGTAAACCGCGAACGCGATTACACTGGCTATTACCGCCTTGTACGCGTATTCCTTCATGTTCCCTCTTTCTCCCAGTTTCTTTACTCCTTTTACTGCTGCTGCCGCGCCCAGGACCACCGTGAACACTGAGGTCATGCTGTTGGAGACAGTATTGGCTATCGCGAAAGACTGTGAAGCTGCTGTAAAGAACAGGGTGAGCGCGGTAGCAACCAGAACAAAGTATACTGGGAGAACTTTCCACACTCTCCGAATTCTGGAAATCCTTATTTTGCTTCTAAATAATAGTAGCGCGGCTCCTGCGAGCGGTAGCTCGTAAAGGTTTCTTCCCAGGACGAACAGGATGCCGGAGGATGACGAGAACTTTACCATGCTGTCTCCAGCCATCCAGACCATGAGCGCGGAGAACACCAGGGCTGAGGACAGCAAGTCCCTTTCTCTCATGGGATTCCATGAGAAGAGTATGAATGCTCCGGAGATTACAAGGAGCCAGAGTGTGCTCTGCGGAGAGTACTCTTCTGACAGTAGGGCTACCGAGAAGATCACGCTCACGAGGGGTCTTGCGCTCATCAGCACTCCTACTGTGGAGGGGCTTGTCCTGTTCAAGGCCTTGAGGTAGAGGAGGTATCCGGCGAGTGTTGCCCAGCCGCTAACCAGGAGGGGAAGAGGGTTTTCCAGCCACTCGCGGACAAAGGGGAGGAGTAGCAGGGCGACGGTCCCTCCTGCGATGGTGACGGTCAGTGCCCACGAGACATAGTCTTCCAGCTCTGATATCACCTTTTTCTCGACGAAAATCAGCAGGGCGTATGCGAGGGCTGCGGACAGGGCGATGACAACAACATTCATTTTTTACCACGCTGAGAACCTGAAGGAGCGAAGGGCGGGGGAGGCTGCCTTTTTTATTTGGTACGGAAGGGTTCGTAAGGGCGGGGAAGGCGCCCTTACTAGTGGACCCGCGGGGATTCGAACCCCGGACCTCTTCCACGCCAAGGAAGCGATCTTCCACTGATCTACGGGCCCATTGGAAGGGGCTTCCCTTTTGGGAGTGGGTTTAGGGGGATATGTATATTACGTTGTCTCCCCTGAGTATCAGGCTGCCTATTTTCTCTGCAGGCTGGTCTCCTTCCAGGGCTTCTGCGTTGTCTAGGACAAGGTTCATGTGCTGGTCAAATGCCTGCAGTGTTCCTCTTATCTTCCTGTTTCCTTTGAGTTGTATCAGGACTTGTTTACCAAGCGCTTGGTTCAGCAGGTCAAATGGTCTTGTTATTTCCATGCTTGATCACTCCCTCTTTCTTTTCTTTCATTTTTTCTTTTTAAACCTTGAGAAAAGCCGTGAGAAGATTCCCGGGCCCTTCTGTTTCACGGCGGTCCCTGTTTTCGCTGGTGTTATTTCTTCTCCAAGGATCTTGGCAGCTAGGGAGAGTATTGCCGCTGCAGCGGGATTGTCCTTTTTCTCGAGGACCACGAGCTTGCTTTTCTGGGAGAGTCTTCTGAACTCTTCGTCGTGAGGGATCTGTGCGAGGATCTGGGTTTCCAGCAGGTCTGCTATTTCTTCTGGTTTCATGCCTGGTTTCTCTTTTCTCCAGAAGTTTATGACGAGCCCTATCACTTTTGCACCCATCTTTTCTGCCAGTAGTTTTGTTTTGTAGGCGTCAGTGGCGCTTGTGACTTCCGGCATGGAGACTATGAGCACTTCCTTGGCTGCTGCGAAGCAGGCGATGACGTCCCTGCCGATTCCAGCGGGAACGTCCAGGAGTATTATGTCCCCGTATGCTGACAGTTCTGCTATCGTTTTAGCCAGTTTCTCGGGGTCCACTCTCTTGAACTGTCTCACGGGCACTCCTGCTGGGACGAACTTCGCTCCTCCTGGGGCGTCGTATATCGCGTCCTCTATTCTTGCTTCTCCGTTAAGGACGTCCTGGAGGGTTATTGGCCTGCCGTGCATTCCGAGAACGAGCTCAAGGTTTGCCATGTCAAGGTCTGCGTCAACCATGATCACCTTCTTTCCGGCCAGCGCCATTGCCACGCCGAGGTTGGCCGTGATCACGGTTTTCCCTACTCCCCCTTTCCCAGAGGCTACTGCTATTATTCTTGTCATCTGTTCTCACCGTAGGACATCAAGTTTTTCGGCTATTACCCTGGTCTCGATAGAACTTACC
>JAJSAI010000030.1 GCA_024274695.1 archaeon
AAAGAAGTTGGGATTGTGAAAAAGGGTTTTCCGTTAGAGGAGTACGAGAGGATCAAAAGGAGTTTCAGAACGTGGGACGCCACCCAGGAAGCGTGGGAGGAGAGAATCTTCAAGAGCAAGAAGGAGGTGCTGAGGGTAAAGAGAGCCGCTCGGTGGACGTCAAGCGTTTTTGAAGATGTCCTGGCAAACGTTTCCCCAGGCATGACAGAAAAGCAGGTTGCTGCAGCGCTTGCCGGGAAACTCCTTGAGAAGGCCGAAGCACTCTCATTCCCCACGATCGTGGCAAGCGGGCCTAATTCCCAGAGAATACACGTTTACCCCACTAACCGCAAGCTGAGGAGAGGAGATCTCGTGATAATAGACGCAGGGGTTATCATGAACGGATACTGTTCTGACATGACAAGAACCCTCCTCCTGGGAAACAATAAAAAGAAAAGAGAGCTTATTGAAGCGTGCGCGAGCGCCCTGGATGCTTTTGAAGACACTAACCCTGCCACGGTAGAGGACGCTGTTAACGCGATAGAAAACGCGTTGGGAAAAAAGAAAAAATTCGTAAAGTACGCTTACGGTCACGGTATAGGCGCTGACGTTCATGAGCCGCCCACCCTCCAGAAGGGCAGCAGGCTAACGTTCAGGAAAAACGTGACCTTGGCAGTGGAGCCCGGACTGCACGCAAAGGGCGTGGGGGGCGCGAGAATAGAAGACGACTACTACTACAACGGAAGAAAATGGGAGAGGCTGACGAAATGCTGGAGGATGCTCTAAGGATAGTGAAAAAGCATGTTCCTGTACTATTGATCGTCTGCATAGCCACTGCGCTGTGCCTTCCCCTGGACGAACCGGTGGAGAAGGTAGTCAGCGAGTACAGGACTCCCCAGACCGTGAGAGTGGCAGAGGCTGTCACTGTCATAGGCAACGTCTACTACGGCATACCCACTCTTCTTGGGATAGTGTTCCTCGCCAGGAGAAAGGACTTCCGAAGAGCTCTGCTGGCCGTGCTCATGGCAGTCACGGCCGCGTTCATAATAAAAGGGATCGTGAGCAGGCAGAGGCCTATTCCCGCCGGAAAGTTTGACGCGTACCCGTCAGGACACACTGCAGCATCATTTTCTTTATTCGGTGTCCTGGCAGAGTCCACCAGAAGAAGGCGTGTCCTGATAGTGCCTGCCATGGTGGGAATCAGCAGGATAGTCCTGGGCAGGCACTACCTCAGCGACGTGGTCATGGGAGCAGGAATAGGGATAGTCATGGCAATGGCTTCAGGGGACATCCTGAAGCTCATTCGGTCTCGAGCTTGAACACCACCGTGGTTCCTTTCAGGGTCTCGTAAACCTGGTCCGCCAGGTTTATGGCATCCTCTACGGTCGCGTGTTTTCCCCAGTCGTAAACGTAGTCGTAGTTGCCCTTGACCGGCCTGAAGCCCATGGACATGAGTCTTTGAGTGATCTCGCTTGTCCTCTCTCCCCTTGTGTCAAACCATATCGTGAGGTACGATTTCATACTATCACACCGTTTCAAGCTTGAACAGGACAGCCGCGTCCTTCAACAGCGCCTGGACCCTGTCTCCCAGGTCCAGCACCTCCTCCACGGTCACGGGCCGGCCCCAGTCATACTCCATGTCATAGTTCCCCTTGACAGGCCTAAAGCCTATGTCCTCAAGCTTTTTTATGACCTGCGAAGGAGGTATTCCCTCGCTGTTGAACCAGAGCGTGATGTACGTTTTCATGTGAGATATTCCGGCCTAAGGGGTATAAAAAAGTTCTCTTGGAGGAAAACTTTTATTATTCTGGCGCGCGGATTTTCCAATCAGATGGTGTACTCTCCCGCCGAAGACTCTTGGCTGCTCGCAGAACATGTTCCCGAACCCTTCGGGTCAAGAGAGTTCCTGGACCTTGGGTGCGGTACAGGGGTCGTAGGCGTTACCGCGGCCAAGAAGGGATGGAGGGTCACCTGCACTGACTTAGACCCTCTCGCGGTGGAAAGCGCGCGGGAGAACTTCGAACAGCATGGCCTTCCCGGAGAGTTCCTGGTGGGAAACCTGTTCGAGCCCGTGCGCGGAAGAAGGTTTGACGTGATAGCATTCAACCCCCCTTACCTCCCAACAGGCCCTGAAGACAAGAAGGCTGAAGACAGGATCGTGTGGGACGGAGGGCCTGACGGGGCGCGGCTTGCCGTGGAAGCGGTCAAGAGCGCTGGAGACCATCTCGCCCCAGGAGGAGTAATGCTTCTGCTCGCATCCAGCCTGGGCAATGTCAAAAGGATCGTCAGGACAGCAGGAGAATCTGGGCTGACGGCGAGGGTGATCGCGGGCAAGAGGCTTTTCTTCGAAGAGCTGGTTGTGCTGGAGATCGCCCGGAAAAACACTTTCTGAATACTCGTCGGCCGCGCGTGAGAAACTGTTATATAATTGTTGGGACAGAAAAGGGTTCTGATGACCGAAGCGCCCGTTTCAAAGGAAGTACTGTTCGAAGACTTCTTCAACCTGCCGAAGTACAGGAGGGCGCTTAACGAACTGTCCCTTTCTTACCCTCAAAAGAAGAGCCTAGAAGTAGACTATCATGATCTAGACGAGTACAACATAGACCTTGCCGACGAGCTCCTGGAAAGACCTCACGAAGTGATAGAGGCTGCTGAAAGGGCAATAGAGAACATGGGAGTCCTGTCGCCGCAGGGGGAGATAGTAAAACCTCACGTCAGATTCCATTCCATTCCAGAGTCCAACAAGATACTCATAAGGAACATTAACTCCAGCTGGATAAACAGGATGCTCTGCCTTGAGGGAGTGATAACCAAAATAACCACGGTGAAACCGAAGATAAGCACTGCAGTGTTCAAGTGCAACAGCTGCGAGAGAGTGTACAGGATAGAACAGCACAGGTACCAGGACGCGCTGAAGACTCCTGGAGAGTGCGTGTGCGGGAAGAAATCGTTCACCCTCCTTGTTGAGGACTCCGAGTTCGTGGACGTGCAGAGGGCAGAAATCCAGGAGCCTCTGGAGTACATGAGGGGAGGAGAACAGGCCAAGAGTGTCACGGTGTGGCTCTCGTCAGACCTGACAAACAAGTTCGTTGCAGGAGACAAGATAGAGGTAACAGGAGTCCTAAAGCTTAACACCGGGAAAAAGAAAAGCTCCGTGTACGATGTTTTTGTTGACGCGAACCACGTCAAGAAACTGGAGCAGGAGTTCGAGGAAATAGAGATAAGCGAGGAGGACCGAGAATGGATTCACGAGATGAGCAAAGACCCCAAGATCTATGAGAAGATAGTGGCGTCCATCGCACCCAGCATTTACGGTCACAAGGAAATAAAAGAGGCTATCGCCCTGCAGTTGTTCGGGGGGACTGCGGGGAAAGTAAAGCCTGACGGAATGAAGATAAGGTCTGACATGCACATCCTGCTCATAGGAGACCCTGGGACCGCGAAAACACAGTTGCTCAGGTACGTGAAGGAACTCGCTCCAAAGGGGATATACGTTTCAGGAAAATCTTCTTCTGGAGCAGGGCTCACGGCCACCGCAGAAAAGGATGATTTCGCGGAGGGAGGCTGGACCCTGAAGGCAGGAGCCCTGGTGCTCGCGGCAGGAGGGATAGCGCTCATAGACGAGTTCGACAAGATGGGGGACGAGGACAGGAGCAGCATGCACGAGGCCATGGAAAGCCAGACCATCTCCGTGGCGAAGGCGGGGATAGTGACCACGTTCAGGGCGAACGCGAGCATACTCGCGGCGGCGAACCCCAAGTACGGAAGGTACGATCCATTCGACCCGCCGGCAGAACAGTTCAACATCCCGCCGACAATACTCTCAAGGTTTGACCTCATATTCCCGATCAGGGACGTGCTGAACCCTCAGAGGGACAGCGAGATGGCTGACCACATCCTCCTCACCCACAAGCTCGCGGCCAAGAGCAGGAGGGAGGAGCTCACCGAGGAAGAGAAAAAGGATGTCATACCAGTCATAGAACCTGAGAAGCTCAGGAAGTACATCGCGTACGCGAGAAAGAACTCGCACCCAATACTCTCGGACGAGGCGATAGAAAGAATAAAAAGGTTTTACGTGGACATGAGAAAACTTGGGGAAACCCAGAAGTCCGTACCCATAACCGCCAGGTACCTTGAGGCGATAGTGAGGCTGGCGGAAGCCAGTGCCAAGGTAAGGCTCAGCGACACCGTGGAACTCCAGGATGCTGAAAGGGCCATAAGACTCCTGCAGTTCTCCCTCAGGGAGATAGGGGTTGATCCAGAAACCGGCCAGTTCGACATCGACATAATAGCCACGGGCACTCCCAAATCCAAGGCGGACAAGATAAAAACAGTGCGCAGGATAATCAAGGACATCTCCTCAGAAAAGGGAGAAGCAACGCACGCTGACGTGCTGGAAGAAGCCAAGAAGAACGGCATAAATCCCGAGGACCTTGAGGAGATACTCAACGTGCTCAGAAGAGAAGGGGACATATACTCTCCGAAGCACGGGGTGTACAAGCCGGCTGAAAGAAGGGAGGGCTGAGCATAGAAAGAACAAAAGCGGTCTTGTTCGCTCTCGCTCTGTTCCTGCTCGTGCAGGCCATCGGGCTCGCCACCGCGTACAGGTTCAACCAGCTGGTGGGACAGGGGGTCCTTGAACCAGCGTTCCAGAACCCGCAGGACCCTGGGAACTCTCTGGTCCTGTTCGCGTACATTCTGGCAGTAACGGGCATCGTGATACTCATCATAAGACTAAGGAAAAGACTTTTGGTCTTAGTAGAGGCCATGGCCGTGTTCCTGGCCTCTGACATAGTTTTCGAGCTCCTCATACCCGTGGGCATTATGGGAGTGTCAGTAGGGCCCTTCCTGGCCCTCGCGCTAACACTCTGGAAGATCAGAAGGCCGACTCCCTTAAGCCAGAATACTGCCCTCGTGCTGTCGGTTTCAGGAGCAGGAGCGCTTCTGGGAGCGTCCATGGGAATACTTCCCGTGCTCGTGCTCATGCTCGCGCTCTCTGCGTACGACTTCGTTTCTGTCTTCCTCACCAAGCACATGGTCTACATGGCTAAGGCAATAACAGAAAGGCCAATGGCCTTCACCGCGTCAATACCCTGCCAGTTCAAAAAGCCAGTGAAGGTAAAGGATGTACGGTCTGGGAAGACGCTGAGGAAAAAGGTTCATGTTTTCCAGCTCGGAGGAGGGGACTTTGCCATCCCCCTCGTTTTCACCAGCAGTGTACTCACGTACGCTTCTCCGGTTCACGCTCTAGCGGCCGCCGCAGGGGCAGCAGTCTCGCTCGTGCTCCTGTTCGAGTACGTTACCCGCAGGCCGGGAAACGTCCTGCCGGCCCTGCCTCCATTGTGCGCTGGCGCGAGCATTGGGTTCGTGCTCGCGGCAGTAGCCCTCGGGTGATCGTATTAAAAACCAGCGCATTCAATAAAATAAGAGATGACAAAATTCCTGAACCCAGAAGATCTTGACCGCCTTGAAGAAAACGAGAGGTTTGTAACCGCTGGAAAAGTGACGAGAGTACTGAAAAAAGAGAACAGTACAGTAATAGGGTTCGGGGATCATGCGGTGATATGCTTCCATGACCCAAGAGTAAAGGAAGGAGACACGGTGAGGATCGTAGGAAGAAAGGGACAGAAGCTGCCGATAGCAGAAGCAGTAAAAAAAGTCCCTGAGGAATACCTGGAGCTCTGGGCGAAGGAAGTTGGGAAAGAAGGCCCCTTCGTGGAAGAACTTTGAAGGTGATCATCATGGAAACGTACGAGGAAATGCTCGCAAAAGTGTACGAAAAACTGCCTGAGAAAAAGGGCGAGGGCGAAAGGTTCGAAATGCCTAAATTCCGCTCGTTCATAGAAGGAAAGACAACTGTCATCACGAACTTTAAGGACGTTGTCAGCACCCTGAGAAGAGACCCTCAGCACCTCCTAAAGTTCCTGAACCGAGAGCTCGCGACACCAGCACACTATGACGGCAGAAGAGCAATACTGCAAGGAAGGTTCAAGGAGGAACAGCTGAACGCGAGGCTCACAGCATACGTTAAAGAGTACGTCCTGTGCAAGGAATGCAGAAAACCGGACACAGAACTGATCGTCTTCGAGGGAGTGAAGTACAAGAGATGCGAGGCCTGCGGGGCCAGGGCGCCGGTGAAGCCACTGTGAGGTTCTACGCCAAACGCCACCAGGACACGCTAGCAGTATGCGACGAGAAACTCCTCGGCAAGTCCTTCGAAGAAGGGGAGAAAGTGCTCACAGTAAGCGAGAGTTTCTACCAGGGCGGCCTAGTAACGCCCGAAGAAGCTGTTGGCATGATACGAGAAAGCAACAACGGAATGCTAGCAGGAAATAATATAGTGGACCTTGCCCTGCAGGAAGGTCTGGTAAAAGAGTACGACACCGTGAAAAAAATTAAATACGCGTTATACGTTAAGATGTGATAGTATGAAGAGGAACCGAGACAAAGGAACGGATGAAGTGCTCAGGGTAAAACTCCCTAACGAGAAACAGGTTTTCGGCAGGGTGGAGGCCCTGCTCGGAGGAAGGAGAATGAGGGTAAAATGCAGTGACGACAGGATAAGAATCTGCAGAGTCCCTGGGAGAGTACGGCTCCCCAGGATAAGAGAAGACGACTACGTGCTGGTAGAACCCTGGGAAGTAGGAGGCCATGACCGGGGGGACGTTGTGTACAAGTACAGAGAAACCGAGGTACAGTGGCTCAAGAAAAGAGGGTACCTGGAAGGCCTCTGAAGGAAAAGATCATGTTGGAATGTACCCGAACGCGAGAAGAAAACCTACTACTCCTGCCAGGACTATGATCCTCCAGTCCCTAGTAACCATCCTGGCGATCATCATGAACATGAGGATTATCCCAAGCCCGAAAAGGACCCTGAGCTCGGAATAGTACGGGACAACCCTCGGGACCACGTTCTCCCATAACATGTCAGTAATGGACAGGAGAGTCATCAGTATACAAACTCAGGAATCCTTTAAAAAAACATCCTGCTTATTATAAGCCCAGAGGAGGTTATGCGCGATGAGCCACCCGAGAAGGCACAAGACAATATGGAAAACGGGCGACAGCCCGATAAAAGACAAGGACAGGAAAGTAGAGCACGAGGCCGTCTCAACACGCTTAAGAATAGGGAAAAAGAGGATATTCGGATGGACGTTTGAAGAGCTTCTTGAAAGAGCGAGGAGAGCGGTCAAAAGAAAGAAGAGCTTGTACGACGAGAACCTTGAAAAGGAATGATGCAGGATGATGGACAACATCCCAATGGACATGGGCCTTGACAGAAGCTACTCCTGCAGCCTGAGAGCACTGACTGCATTCCACGGGAAAAACTATCCAAGATGGTACTCGTCAGCAGTAGCAGGATTCCACACCAACTTCTACTACTACGAAGGAGAAGAGGGGTTCGCGTACTCTTTCTGCACGCCCGAGAAAGTGCTGGCCGGGATCACAAAAGCCCTGGACTGGCTCGGGTTCGAGAACAAGTTCGTTAAGGGCCTTGACTGGCTTGAAAGCTGGGAAGTCCTGAAAACCGCTTCAGAACAGAAGACTCCTGTCATGATAGGGCCCGTGAACGCCGAACTGCTTTCCAGGAGCGGAAAAGGATTTGACTACTACGCGATAGTAGCGGGAGTCACCTCCAAAGAAGTCGTGCTAAAAGAGCCTGTCGGAATGAACAACAGCAGGATACCCGTGGACGAGTTCAGGGCCGCCTGGAAAGAAAAAACACTGTTCTCAAAAGAGGCCTTCAGCAACCCCATGGTGATAGTGAAAAGGAGGACCGCACCGAAATCAGAAGAAAGAACCCTGTGCTCTCAGGCCCTGAAGGAACTGGCTAAAGACTACTACACTCAGAACAAAAAAGAAGCGGAGCACGGCACGGTATTCTCAGGAAGAAAGGCCCTGGAAGAACTTGCTGGGATGATCTCCGGAGGGAGCAAGAAGACGGTCATCAACAACCTCAGAGAGAGCCTGGAGTGGAACAGGAACGCGGGGAACGTGACAAGGTACGAGAACAGTCTGTTTATAGGATACGCTAGAAAATTCTGGGACACTGAAGAGATGAAGGAACTGAACAGGACCGCGAGCGCCCTGTCAGAAGCCTGGCTCAAGGCAGAGCAGGCGCTGGAAAGGATAGTGAAAGGAGACAAAAAAGCAAGAGGAGAAGCAGCGCACGCTCTTGAAGAAGTAATGGAAAAAGAGGATGCAGTAAAAGAGAAACTGCTCAAGATCACGTCAGGCCTCTAGCAAAACGTTTATAATTAATCCAGACTTTCTTATTTTGTATGAGCCTAAGGACCGTGAAAAAGACCGCCGAGAGCATAAGAAGGCTTGAGATACAAGGGGCCAAAAACATTGCTAAAGCCGCAGTAAAAGCCCTGAAAAAAGTGAAAGAAACGGAGTACAGTGAAGCGGCTTACATTCTCACAGAGGCCAGGCCCACAGAGCCCATGCTCAGGAACATCCTGAACTACATCTCCCACAAGATGGACGAAGGGTACTCCCTCAAAGAATCAATATCCTTTGCCACTGACCTCATGAACGCGTCCGAGAAGAGGATAATAGAAGTCGGCAAAGAAAAGATATTCAACAACTACAGGATACTGACCCACTGTCATTCCAGCACGGTCATGAGCATACTCAAGAGAGCGTGGGCAGAAGGAAAACGGTTTGAAGTGTTCGCGTGCGAGGCAAGGCCCTTGTACCAGGGGAGGATTACAGCGAGAGAACTCGTCAAGGCTGGAATACCCGTGACACTCATAGTAGACTCTGCCGCCAGGTACTACATGAACGACTTTGACCTTGTCCTCGTGGGAGGAGACGCGTTCACCGCAGAGGGATACCTTGTGAACAAAATAGGCACCAGCATGATAGCCCTGGCCGCGCATGAAGCGCTAACAGAATTCGCGACGGCCATTGAACTCCTCAAGTACGATCCCGTAACAGGAAAAGGAAAGCCAGAACCTATTGAGGAAAGGAACCCGAAGGAAGTGTGGGAAAAGCCTCCGAAGAACGTCAGGATAAAGAACCCTGCTTTTGATGTTACACCCCCTGACTACATTGACTTCGTGATAACAGACGCGGGGATCACCAACCCGTTCAACGTGCAGCAGCTCGCGAGAGAAAACTACCCCTGGATGGCAAAGTGAGGGAACATGGAGACAGAGATAATAGAAACAAAAAAAGGCGCTGCCCTCGGGATAAAGATAATGCTGAGGAAAGCCCCTCTCCTCATAATACGCGCTGAAAAAGGGTACCTGGCGTGCGGTTACTTCAATCCCAACACGATAGAACTCCTGGAAGACAGGGCAGCGATAATCCCGCACGTCTCAAGCTTTGAGGAAATGCTCTCCAAAAAACCCTCTTACGTGAGCAGGGAAGCCAGAAAGCTCGGGGCAAGGCTTAACATGACAGGGAGGGAAATACTTGAAATATTCACAGGATAGGATGACCCTTGAACTAACCGCCAAGAAAATGGACCTCTTCTCAGGAGGCAAGAAAATAATCGTGCTTAACAGTAAGGACGCCGAGTTCTTTGACCTGAAGCCCATGGACAGGGTAAGGGTGTGGCATGATCACAAGAGCGTGATCGCGATAATAGACATTTCAGAAAAGTTCGTGAAAAAAGGAAGCGCAGGATGCTTTGAAGAAGTTTACAAGTCTCTCGGGCTGAAACAGGGTGACAAGATAAGAATAGAGCCCGTGCCAAAACCGGAAAGCGTGAGGCTCATCAAGAACAAGATGGACGGGCACGTTCTAACAAGCCAGGAAATTGACATGATAATCAGGGACGTGATGGAAGAAAAGCTTTCGGACATAGAGCTCACCGCGTTCATGACCAGCGTTTACATAAGAGGCCTTACAGACAACGAGACGGTCAGCCTGACGAAAAGCATAGTAAACTCTGGCACGACACTCAAGCTCAAGAAGGACATAATCCTGGACAAGCACTGCATAGGAGGAGTCCCCGGGAACAGGACCACCATGCTCATAGTCCCCATAATCGCCGCCTATGGTATGACTATACCAAAGACAAGCAGCAGGGCAATAACAAGCCCCGCGGGAACCGCTGACGTGATGGAAGTGCTCGCTCCCGTCTCACTAAAAGAGGACGAGATAGAAAAAGTGGTGAACAAGGCGAACGGGTGCATAGTATGGGGAGGTGCGGTGAACCTAGCGGCCGCTGACGACAAGCTCATCAGGGTCAGAACACCCCTCAGCCTTGACCCGCACGGAGTGCTCCTCGCGTCTATCCTGGCCAAGAAAAAAGCGGTGGGCGCGACTCACGTTCTGATAGACATCCCAATAGGACGGGGAGCCAAGGTACCTGACGAAGAAAGCGCGAGAGAACTGGCCAGAGACTTTATGAGCATAGGCTCACAGCTTGACATGAGCATACACTGTATCATAACTCCAGGGTACGATCCCGTGGGAGCAGCAGTAGGGCCCGCACTGGAAGCCAGAGAAATCCTGAGGATACTGTCAGGAGAAAGGGTGAGCCAAGACCTCAGGGACAAAGCAGTCATCATGAGCGGTAGGCTCCTGAAAATGAGCGGAAAACTATCGCAAGAAGAAGGAGAGAAGATCGCCGAGAAGATGATCTCCTCAGGAAAGGCCCTCAAAAAACTTAGGGAGATAATAGAACTCCAAGGAGGAAACCCGAACGTTTCACCCGAGGACATAGAAGTGGGAGAAAAGAAAGTCACAGTAAAAGCCCACAGGAGCGGCAGGATACACTACATCAACACCAGGTCAATAACCGCGATAGCAAGAGCGGCTGGGGCCCCGAAAACAAAAGGGGCGGGAGTTTACTTGTACATAGAAAAAGGAGACAAGCTAAAGAAGGGACAGCCCATGTTCACGATCTACGCTGAAAGCGAGCAAAAGCTTGATGTGGCCCTGGACGTCATGCAGAAGATGCCTCCAGTAGAATTCGAGAAGGTGGTCCTTGAGGAAATGTCCTCAGAGAACGAGTTCAAGCCGTACATGCTCGAATTCCACTAGAACAGGAACTCTCCTCCCACCATCACGTGCTCCACACCCCTGTCGCCGAGCAGTATCTGCTTAAGGCTCTTTGCTCGGGACAGGACAAGGTCAGCGTGCCAGCCCTCCTTCACCCTGCCTGTTCTCGGGATAACTCCTGGAGCGCACATTACATCAAAAACCTTGTGCAAGGGAATCTTCAGGCTGTTGTGCAGGAACCGCGCCTCCTGCTTCAGGTCTGTTGACGTGTTTATGACCGGCTCATCAGTACCCAACCCCAGACCAACACCTCTTCCCAGGAAAGACCTGACAGGGGGTATCCTGGACCCAACGTTCACGTTGGCCACGGGACATGTTACAACCCACGATCTCCTATCCCTAAGAATCCTGACGTCCTTTTCGGTCACGTAAGTGCAGTGCACCGCGATAGTGTTCCGAGAGAAAACCCTTAGGCTGTCAAGGTACTGAACACTCGTCCAACCCTCAAGCCAGGAGGGGACAGGGGCCTCGGCAACGTGCACCTGCAGGCCAGCGTTCCTTTTCCCTGCCGCGAGCACCACCTTTTCTATCAGGCTCTTGCTCGTTTCCCTCTCGTTCGCAATCCCGTAGTCAGGGGTTACCCTCTCGTACTTTGAAGCTATCCTGAAGAGCCTCTCGTTCTCAAGAAACGTTCTCCTGTTTTTTACCGCGATAGCAAGCCTCGCCCGCATTCCCGAGTCAGAGTAAGCTCTCGCGATGGGCCTGGAGTGAAGGCTCATATTGCACGCCCTGGTTATTCCTTCCAGGAGCATTTTCTTGCAGAACGAGAGAGTATCCCAGTAGAGCTGCTCTCTTGTCACCCTCTTTTCCAGCCTGAAGAGCTCCTGAAAGTACTCCGGATACCCCTTCCCTATGCCCTTCCCGGCAAAGGAGTGCATGTGAGCGTGCACGTGCGCGTTGCAGAAGCCGGGGAAGACCGCGTTAGATTGGATCCTCTCGTATCCCCTCGGGCGCAGGAGCTTCCTGGAAACTTCTGTTATGAGCCCGTGCTCAACGAGGACAGTGCCCTTGAACGGCTTTTCACCTGGAGAGTATACTCTAGCATGGATGACGTACTCCTCTGGCATGCAAGATCACTTTTTAATGTATTCCTTCAGTAGCCGGGGAAAGCTCTCTGCATCAATGAACCTTATCCCCCATTTTTTGGCCCACTCTTTTATCCCCTGGTCCTTGGAAACAACGCCCGCGTTAAGTTCCTTGGCGAGGAAGAGTATGTCAAGGTCCTCTTTTGAGTCCACGATCCCTTTTCTCATCACGGTCCTGAACTTGTCCCTGAGTTCCCTTATCACGACATCGTCCGGCCGGTCCACTCCCCTGCTCAGGACCGCTTTTTCAGATTCTCTGAGCGCCTTGTTCATCCGGTTCCTTATCTCCGAAATGTACTCGTAGACGAATTCCGCGGGCACCATCAGCTCCCTGCGGGACGGGGCCTTCTGAACGAGCCAGGCGTCAAGCTTGCGTATGAGCCTGTCAGAGTATCCTGAGCGTTCAAGCATGGACTTGAGCTCTTCCCAGACGCTGGGAGGAGTATAGCACGTGATGTTCGCGTCCTTCGCCTTACTGATCAATTTCACAAGGTTTTTCACGTGCTTAACGGTCTCCCTTTTAGACTGGCCAGGAGCCGTGAACGCGCTGGTGTCAAGCACGAACCGCTGTTTCCTCATGAGAGAACAAAAGGAGGAGAGGGTTAAAAAAGATTTGTCCCTCTTCAGTCAGATGATCCACTCAAATAGTTCTTCTGGAGTTTTCCTTTTAGGCCTCTCGGGATTCTCCGCGGGCACGCCTATGGGGATCACGGCAACAGGTGTTCCCCCTGCCTTTACCAGTTCTTTTACTCTTGAGGGACTGAAAGCACCTACCCAAACGCTCCCGTACCCCAGGGCGGTCGCAGCCAACTGCGCGTAGGCTGCTGCTATGGTAGCGTCCTGGACAGCGTACAGTCTCCTCCCCCTTTCACCATACTCTCTCCCGCTTTCCTCAGGAAGGGCTGAAAAGACGAGGACCACAGGAGCCTGTGCCACGAAATCCTGGCCGTAGCATGCTTCCGCGAGCTCCCTTCTGACAGCGTCTCTCGTCACCACGTGAACCTCGTACGCCTGAAGGTTCCCTGCCGAAGGGGCTAACCGCACGGCTTCCAGGATCCGCTCAACATGCTCCCTGGGAACAGGATCCTCTTCAAACTCTCTCACGTAAACCCTTTTTTCAACCGTTTCAAAGAAGTCCATACAACAGGAAAAGCACAGAAACTTTTTTAAACCTGTTGGGAAGAATATTTTACGCTTGGCGGCCACAGCGGGCGGGAAACACCCGGTCTCTTTCCGAACCCGGAAGTTAAGCCGCCCAGCGATCCTGCGTGTACTGCCCTGTTGGGCGGGAAAGCAGGGACGCTGCCAAGCACTTTAAAAAACTTTTTTTGACAGGAAAACAAAAGGAGAAAGAAGAGAGGTTTTCAGAAGGGCTGGTATTCTTCTTCCATTCCTGTCTCTTCTTCCTCGGGCATTTCCAGTTCTTCCTCGGGCTTCTTCCTGATCATCCTGAATGCTGCTAACAGGATAACAAGAACAGCAACCCCTATTCCCACGTACAACAGGGTGTTGTCAGCCTGCTGTTCCTGCCCCTGCCCGGCACCCTCCTGCTCAGGCTTTTTGATCAGCAGGTCGTTCTTGTTTGCTCTCGGGTTTTCTGCGAGGATGCTGATGTTGTACTTTGACTCTGCTCCTGACCTCAGGGCAAGAGCTTCTGCAGCGAGAACACCGGCTATTTGTTTTGCGGTAGTGTCCTTGATCTTGTCGTAGCATTCTTTCGCCAGCAGGATCGTGTCAGCCGCTTCTGAATCCGGCTGGGACAGCGCTAGGGTTATGTACTCCTTCGCGCACTTGTAGTAACTGTCTTCTCTTACTTTCTTGCCCTCCTCGGTTTTGTCGTACGCTAGACAGTCCCCTGCCTTTTCGTAGGCCGCGCCTGACTCAGCGTACTTTCCGACCTGATCGTAGATGTTGGCGGCGGTAGCGTAGTGCTCCCAGCACTTCTGCATTTCAAGGGTGGCTCTCGGCTTCGGGTAACAGGACCCGGCCCCCTCGTAGTACTCCGCGCTTTTGCTCCCGGGGGTCAGGCCGATGGCCTTCTGGAAAGCTTGCTCGCACTTCTCAGAATCCTTAGCATAGTCCCTGTAGCATGCTCCGGCAGCAGAATAGTTCTGCGCTGCCTTGGAGGGATAGGTTGATTTTATGAGGTCCCCTAGTTCTTCGTACACGGGGCACAAGTCTTCTTTCACGTTCCCCTTCACACCGTACTCCACGGCCAGCTGGTAGTACTCCAGCGCGGTGCTGGGCTCATCATTCTGGACAGCTGTGGCAGCAGCCTGTCTCGCGGCCTCGAACGCGTCATCATCACTTCCAGCATCCCTGTAGCACTCGAATGAGGTGATATACGCAGAAACCGCGTTGTCAAGATCACCCTCTGCAAGGTATAGTGACGCGGCCTGCATTGCCTCGTCACCACAGGACCTCGGCCTGTCCGCCCGGTAGTACTGGGCCGCCTGCATGTAGTCCGCGGCGGCAGGAAGGTTCTCTCCTGCGTGAACCCAGTTCTCTGCAGCCAGCACGTAGTACTGGGCAGCCTGAGTGTTCTTGCCCTCGTCAGCATAGCACTCGGCTGCCTGCTCGTACGCTGACGCCGCCCCAGAATAGTCTGACAAGGACAACGCGTTTTCAGCGTTCTCTATGTACTGAGGGCAGACAGAAGCGGCCGCTCCCACGCCGAAAAACAGGATTATCATGAACACAGTCCACTGGATTCTCATGCTCACCACCGTAGAGTGAATAAAAAGAGGCTCCCGGGTTTTAAAAGGGTTTCGATGAAGGGGTAATGGCCTGCGCTGGTCAGGACTCAAGGATTATCCTGCTCATGTGAATCCCGGAAAATGCTATGAACATGAGCGCAGTATAGACGGAAAGAACTCCTCCGCCCGCCCACAAGTACTTAAGGTGAGGGTCCTGAAGAACAAAACCAGCCAGGGGAAGCAGAGAGCCCACCAGGACCACTGAGAGGAGCGACAGCCTCACCATGGCCAGGCAGAACATGCGCGAGCTCTTGACAGAACGTGCTACGGGGACTATCATCACAGACAAGGAAAGGAAAACGAACAGCACGCTGGTCACAAGATTCTGCCCGATGGAACCTCCTGCGGTCACCAGGGACGCGTTCGCAAGCGCTCCGGCCAGCACTATACCGAACAGGGTCTTGTGCACCAGCCAGGGCGTTCTCCCTTCAAAGAGTGTGCCCACTCCAACCAGCAGGAAGAACACTCCTGTGAGCAGGCTGTAGCCCAGGAGGTCAGCTCCTGCGAGCGCGCCTAAGAAAAGGAGGACGGATGCCGCCAGGAGTACGACGGCAGCGTGCCTGAAGAGCCCTTTAGTCTCTCCTGAAACGCACAGGATCTTCCCGGAAGAAAGCGCGAGCTTGGCGGAGTACAAGTAAAATGAGGAAACGAGCCCCGTGAGCCCCGACAACAGCAGCAGGCTGACATCCACTAACGCTACCACTGACTCTCCCTCCTCCGAGAGCGCGTAGACAAGGGACGCTGACGCCGTAAGACCGAGCACGGACAGGGACACGGTCATCCACTTGCTAGCGTTCCCGAGGAAAGAGCCTCTAACGCAAAAAAAGAACATCGCGTAAAAGAGTGCTGTTGCCAGCACCATTCCAGAGCCCGAAACCCATGCAAGGAAGATCCAAAAGTCCATTCTCATCCTACCTCCAGTGTTTTGTCAGCGAGGGTTGCGAGAAGGTTCCGTATTTTTTGACTGCCCGCGAGGGGTATTGAAAAGAGGATCACCAGAGCATTCTTTTTCCTCACGTTGGAGAGGAGACGGTACAAGAACTTCATTACGTCCCGTTCCGAGTTGTAAACCGGGAGCACTGCCACGGAGTCAATTATTATAGTGATCCCTTTTGCTGCCAGCGCCGAGATCTTTGTTATCAGCTCGTTAAGATTGGCAGGAGACTTTACGATCAGAGGTCCTTTCCCTGCGGGAGCATTCTCTCCGGGAACAAGCCCTGAGGCAGCGTCAATCACGACGAAGTTCTTCGCCACAGTCTCGCTCAGGCTGTTGTAAGGTCTTGAGAGCGAAACGAACACTTTCCGCGACTTCTTCTCCAGAAGAACGCTCTGAACAACCTCTTCCAAAACAGCACTGTACTCTGACACGTTGTTCACGACTATCAGAACCACGTTAAGCCCTTCTTTCAGACTTTTCCTGAACTCCTCGCGGGTGAACGCGGCAGAAGAACTGTGAAAAAACCCGGTTGTCTTAACATCCTCGCGGGTGCTCTCGCTCATCTGAGAGCATAGAAAACCGTAAGGGCATATAAAAGTTTTCACTTGCCCTTCTTCCCAGGTTTTATGAAAACGTCCGCGATTATCTTTGCTATCAGCACGAGTATGAGAAGGTATGTTGGGTACCACCAGAGGTCGCTTCTGGGAGGCCCTGTCCTGGTGAACACGAGCGTGTACCACTGGCCCATCATGAACACGAACAGAGTGTACCCGATGAAGAACAAGAGCATGTCCTTTACTGCCACCCAGATGTCCTTAACTTCAGGCCCTATTATCGCCATGGGAGTAATTATGTGCGGGCATGTTTTTAACTGTTTTCACAGCCTCTCTTCCCGGCTTTCAGGAGCACCCAGAAATTTTTTTCCTCGCGCGTTCCGGGCATGAAAACCCTTTTCTACGCGCGGAATCCTTTTTTCTCAAACTCTCTTAGGACGATTTTCTCTTCCTCTCTTGTTTTAGGGTAGAACTGGAGTACCACGAGCCCGTTTCTTCTGAGGACCCTGTGGAATTCTCCTGCTATCCGCGAGTAGTTTTCAATAACCTCTTCCCTTGTCTTTCCAGTGACCCACTGGAGTGCTGAGATGCACACGATCCCGTCAAAGGAAGAGTCAGGAAAAGGAAGGCTCCTCATGTCCGCTTTAACAACACTGAGGCCTTTTTGCCTGGCTATCTTGAGCATGGGCTCTGCTACGTCCACTCCCACGACGTCGTAGCCTTCTCTCTCAAGGACCATTGTGGAAAATCCTGTCCCGCAGCCAGCGTCCAGAATCCTTCCTTTTGACAGCCCGTGCTCCCTGAGGAGTGCCACCGCGTGCTCTGTCATTGCCTCCTGCACTCTCTTCATTCTAGAGCTTTTCTCGTAGTTCCGGGCAGTGTCTTCTGAAAAGTATACTTCAGGGTAGTAGTACTCTAGTTCCCAGGCTTTTTTCACTGCCTCATCCTCTGGACTTCTGCCTTCAGCTCGTCCAAAGCCCTCTGGAGCTCCTCAATCCTCCGGCTTATGCTCTCAATATCTCCTGAGACTCCCTTCGCCACGGCCACCGTGGAGTAGGCCTGGGTGACCGGCTGAGGGTCCAGGGGTTCCTCCTCTTCCAGGGGCTTGGCGTCCCAAACGCTCTTAGGAGGCTTTATGCTCGGAGGAATAGATATCAGCTTCCTCTGCTTAGGCGCTCCGACAGGGGGCTTCCAGAAAAGCTTTTCCCTCTCAAGCTCTTTTTCCCTGTTCTTCTTCTGTACTTCCTGTATCCTCTGCTGGGCTTCCCTCTCGTACTTCGCTATTATTTCATTCATCAGGGCCATGATCTGAAAAAGGAAACAGGGTTTTATAAACCTTTCGCGGCATCCTCTAAAACCGGGTTCAGAGAGTACTCCTGACCTTTGCGTACCATGATCTTGAGGGACTCCAGCTCGGCCTCATGGTCCTCAAAATCCTTTCCCGACAGGAACTCAAGCTCCCGCAGTGTCCTGTTCTTTACCAGGAGCAGCTTCACCGCCTTGCGCACCGCGGGAGAGAACTTTTTCCACATGCTCGGGAAAGAGACGACCTTAAGCTCCCCGTACTCGTCCAGGACCACGAAGGACGGGGTGTTACACTGGCTGCACTTGACCCAGTCAAAGAACACAGAATCTGACGTGAATGCCTTGAGCGTTGTCCCGCACTCAGGACACTTCGCCACTATCATGGCCTGAAAACGCTTTTATTTTATTTAAAACATAATGTTTTTCATGATCATGAACCGCAGGGTATACGAGTCCTGGAAGCCGGTGCAGTACGCGAAGTACAAGGGGATTCTGGAGAAGGTAAGGCAGTTCATAAGAAAAGGCAGCCTGTTTGATTACGGGATAGGCCCAGGATGGCTTGAGATGTTCTTGGACGAACAGGGGATAACATTTGACAGGATAGTAGGTTTTGACACCAACCCTGAGATGACTGAGCCGAGACTGGCGAATGTGGAGTACGTTTTCGAGGGGCCTGTTGAGGAGGAGTTTGACAACGTGTTCTGCATTGACACCGCGCACTTGCTGCACGAGCCAGAGGAGGAGCTCGCCCACCTTGTCAGAAAGGGAGGGCTTCTTGTGGTGTCAGTGCCCATGAGGTTCATGAACAAGATGCCAAAGTTCAAGAACATGAGGCTCCTCGCTAAAGGGATTGTCGGCAGCCGGGAAAAGGATTTCTTCTGGGCCTGGGAAAAGGTTTAAAACCACTTCCGGGATAAAGGAGAAACGATGCTGGGAACGGATTTAGTGCTCTTGTGGGCCGCGATAATAGTACAAGCGTGCCTAGTCGGAATTCTACTAAGGAAATGGCTTCAGGCCCACAACAACCCGAAAGCGGTGCTCATAATCTTCTTCACCACATCCTGCCTGCTGTTGACCATGACAGCGTTCGAAGTAGCGACCATTGAACACGCTAAGATAGGGGTCCTGGGCCCTGCTGCCGCTTTCATAGCTGTCTCATCCCTGTTCGATCCCAGGATAAAAAAGTGGTCCGTGACTGCGTACGCGATAGTGACCATCGTGGTCCTGCTGATTCCATTTTCATGGACCCTTAGGGTGATAGCAGTTTTCCTATCCATAGGCAGCCTGATCATCTCTGGATGGGCGTACGTAACAACCAGGAACAAGGGGATGCTGTACTTCACCCTTGGGATAGCCCTGTTCACCGTGGCTGGGCTGACCGCAAGCCTTGAACTCCTGCCCCACCAGGTGAACATGGTCGGTATAATAATCGGAGTGCTCATGTGGAGTCTACCATTCGTGCGAGGCAGTTAGCATGGCTGAAAAAACGTTCTACGAGAAGATAATGGAGAAAATGCTCAAAAGAGCATTCTTTTACCCGAGTTGCGAGATCTACGGAGGGTTCTCCGGATTCTACGATTACGGGTCCACTGGGACCAGAATAAAGCGCAAGTGGGAAGACTTCTGGAGAAGGTTCTTCCTGGGCCTGGAGGAGAGCTTTTACGAGATACAGCCCGCGGAAGTAATGCCAGAACCGGTGTTCGAGGCGTCTGGGCACCTGAAGGAATTCGTGGACCCCCTCGTGCAGTGCTCCAAGTGCGGGTACTACGAGCGGGCTGACACTATAATGGAAGAACAGTTGCACGAGACGTTCGAGGGAATAACCCCTAAAGAGCTTGACAGGCTTATAAAAGAGCATGGGATCAAGTGCCCGAAGTGCGGGGGAAAGCTTAAGGAGGTCACGGTCCTCAACCTTATGTTCAACTTTGACGTGGGAATATTCCACTCCGTGACAAAGGGGTACCTGAGGCCTGAAACAGCCCAAGGATCGTACGTGTGCTTCAAGAGAGAGTACAAGGCCAACCGGGAGAAACTGCCGTTAGGGCTCGCGGTGGTGGGAAAAGCGTTCAGGAACGAGATATCACCCAGGCAAGGCCTGTTCAGGATGAGAGAGTTCACCCAGGCAGAGCTCCAGATCTTCTTTGATCCTGACAAGATAAACGAACACCCAATGTTCCCTGAAGTAAAGGACAGGGTCCTCAGGGTGGTTCCGGCCAGCGAGAGGGAAAAAGGAGAACAAATGCTCTCGTGCGAGCAACTCGTCCAAAAGGGATACCCTGAGTTCGCGGTTTATTACATGGCAAGAGTCCAGGAGTTCTACGAGCGGCTTGGAGTCCCGTTAGACAGGTTCAGGTTCTACGAAAAGAACGAGGAGGAGAGGGCGTTCTACAACAAGCTCCACTTTGACGTGGAGATATTCCTGGAGTCCTTCGGGAAGTACACAGAAGTCGCAGGATTCCACTACAGGGGAGACCATGACCTGAAGGGCCACCAGAAGGTGTCAGGAGAGGACATGAGCGTGCTCAAGGAAGGAAAAAGATTCATTCCCCACGTGCTGGAGCTGAGCTTCGGGGTTGACAGAAACTTTTTCACGCTCATGGACCTAGGATACAGGGAAGAAGGGAAGAGGCAGTGGTTCTCCCTGCCGGCGTTCGTCGCGCCCTGGACCGCTGGAGTCTACCCCCTCGTGAAAAAGGACGGGCTTGACAAGAAGGCCCGGGAAGTCCAGAGGATGCTCGCGGAAGAGGGTGTTGACTGCTTTTACGATGAGAAAGGGTCTATCGGAAAGAGGTACGCTCGGGCCGATGAAATAGGGGTCGCGTACGGGATAACAATAGACTACCAGACACTGGAAGACGACACAGTGACCGTGAGGGAAAGAGACTCCACGCAACAAGAGAGAGTCAGTATAAGCGAGCTCGCCGAGAAGCTCAGAACATTTTAGCCTTGTCCATTTCCCTCAGTTCTGCGAGAAGGTCTATAACGTTTATTCCCCTCTCGCTTATCTCGTAAGGGAACCACCTGAGCGGGTGCGACTGGTTAGCCATCCTAGCTATTCTCAGCTTCCTCCTGTCGCCCGCGGCCATCATTTCTATCGCGCTGTCGCACAAGTAAGCGAGAGTGGTCTCGTCCTCGTCGGAGTGAACGTTCCCCTCCAGCAGGAACATTCCAACCGCGTTGTACTTTTTAACGAACCCTATGAGCACCTGCATGAACTTGAAGAACCTGTTCTTTTCTTCGTTCGCCTGGAGCAGGACGTCCGTGAGCGAGTCGAAAACCATTCTCCCGTGAAACCCTTTCCCAAAACCAGCCCTCTCAAACGCCCTCTTCAGGACGTCCGTGATCTCATTAAAGTTAGAGAGCCGCTTGACCATGAGCTCCTCCTCAGAATTTCCCCCAGTCCTCCAGGAGTACGCGTCCACGAACACGATCCTCTTAAGATCCTCGTCTGAAAGCCCGAGCTCAAAACTCCTGAAGCCCCTAACGCACTCCTCTCGGGGGTTACTAGTGGAAAGATAGACAACCTTCTCCCCTCTCCTGAGACCTTCTGCAAGGAACTGCCTGGCCAAAGTGGTCTTCCCGGACCCAGGAGGCCCCACCACCAGAACAGCAGAAGGAGCGACAAAGCCCCCTGACAGTATCTCGTCAAGCCTCTTAACCCCAGTAGAGGTCCTCATTCTATCACGTCCAGGATCCTCAACCGCTTCCCATCGTACTCTCCCATGAAAATCCGCTTACCCACGCCGGGCAGACCCGCCTTTATTATGACCTTCTCGTCAGCCCTCCTGAACAGGATCTCCCCATCCACGTCCCTCCGGAGCACAGGACTCCCCGGGCCTGTCCTGACCACGAAAACACAAGACGCTCCCACGCTCTTCGT
>JAJSAI010000031.1 GCA_024274695.1 archaeon
GGTGGTGTTAGTGCAGTCTGTGGTGCAGTTGTAGAACGCGTCACAGTAGGCCGCCAGGGGCCCGGAAGAATATGAGATGTTAAGGTCAAGCGCTTTTGAGGACGCGTACCACTCCGCGTACTTGCTGAAGTCTGAGATCCTGGCTGTGTTCGTTGGGTCCATTCTGACAACATACACCATTTCCCTGCTGATCTCCTGGAACACTGACTCTGCGGTCCCGGTTTCCTCCACGTTCTGCTCTGCTCTGTGGAAGTAGCTCACGTACGCTGCAGCAACCCCCGCGACCACGATTATCATCAGGTACGCTGCGATTATGTAGAACTGGCCTCTCCTCATTCCCGCCATACCATTACCACCAGCCTTTTTGGAGCGTACTCCACCGTCCACACCCCGGTCGCGGTGTCATTGTATGCTGCTCCTGAGAAGAGCAGGGAGTACGAGACAACCTCCTTTCCTGGAGGAGGTTCTGCCCCCGTCCAGTTCACGGGAACATCAAGAGCATTACCGCTGGAGTTAGAATACAAGACTATCTTGTACCCTATTCCTTCGGGCAGGGTGCTGTTGTCAGGGGGGTTTAACTCGTTCCTGGCCAGGCTGACCCTGTCCCCATTGTACGATAGTGCGATCCTCTTGGCCACGTCATACATTCTCGGGATGTTGGCTTGGTCCGTGTACTTCGGGAAGTTATGCAGGTGAATGCTGGAAAGCACTGTGAAGAAGAGCACCAGCGCGAGGAAGGCCTCTATCATCCTGAAAAACCCTTTCACCAGACCCACACCTCCACGCTCCCGGGCACTCCGCCTACCGAAACAGGTCTTTTAACGTACCTGGGAGTTCCGATCACCTGGTCTGGAACGCATTCCGTCACGTTCCCTGACCATGACACCCTCACTTTCACCCCGTTATCAGGGAGTCCTATCTTTTGCGCTATGACCGTGCAGTTACTCTGGTTGATGGCAAGAGCCTTGGCCGGGTCCACCAGTCCTGGCAGGGTCTGGTTCTGGAACATTGCGAGGCCTATCTCGTTCGCGGCGGTCACGCTCGTCCAATTGAAGGGATCACCTGGAGAGTCCAGGAGCATGTGCTCTGCGAACCGCGCTTCTTCAAGGTAAACGTCTGGGGACTCTCTGTACGGCTGGACGAGGTAGGGGCTTGTGTACAGGAAGCTCGCGTACGCCGTCAGGAAGACTATCATGCTCAGCAGGAAATCGTAGTTGTCAGCGCTCACCATGACCTTACCCCGCCACGTCCTCTATTATTATGCTGTACCCTTTTCCTGTGTTGTATATACTGTACTGTACCTTGGAAGGCTTTTTCACGATTATGCTGTCCTCGTTCACTATCAGGTCTCCCTTGTCGCACGGGGTGCACGCTCTCGCCCCGAACTTTATCTGCTCAGGCTTGAGGTCATCAAACCCTCTGAGGTTCTTTTCTTCAGCAAGCCGCTTGACCTCCCTGAGCACGTCCACGTTGGTGACATCTGAAGTGAAAGTGTACACGATGTTCTTCGCGCTGCTGCCAGAAGACCCTGGTGGTATGAGCAGGATCTGGTTTGCTGCTTTCACCTGGAAAGGCTCAGGGGTTACTATGAACTGGAAGGCGAGTATTGTTATGATCACGAGTATTATAGAGTGCTTTATTCCCGCGATCACACTAGCTTCTCCCATCTGCCCGCTTATGAGCCCCGCGAAGAACGCTTCTATCAGGCACAGGTGGAAGAATATCGTCCTGAAGTCCTCCTCGCTCATGGGAGTCCCTGAACCCCCTCCCAGTATCGCCGCGGCCCCCTGAAGCTGGGGCGTGGCAGGGATGAACGTCTTGGTCAGCACCAGGATTATCCCCAGGAACAGGAAGAAAATGAAGTACGTTGATATCACGTACACGCTGAGCTTGCTCTTTCTCTCCATCTCTATTTCCTTGAGTGTCCTGACGTCCGTGGACACAGTCTCAAGGATACTCGCGATGTCCCCTCCGGACTTGTAACTTTCTATTATGATGAGGAGGGCCTGTCTCATGAGCTTGCTCTTGGTCTTGTTCGCGAGCCTTTCAAGCGCGTCCTCTAGAGGAATTCCCCAGCTCAGCTGGGCTGCCACTTTCCTCATTTCCTTGGACAAGGGCCCGTAGTCTCCCTTGCTTGCGTTGTCAAACGCTCTTGGCAGGGTCATCCCTGCCCTGACCGACTCTGCCACGTCCCTTAAGAAGTCAGGAAGGTACAGTTCCATCTGCTTGACCTTCACGTAGTCAAGATAGTACACGAGCAGTATCGGCAGGACGGCCGTGAGCGCTCCCGCCACGAGCAGGCCCTGGAAGTACACGGTATACTGCATTACCGTGACCGCTAAGATGATCATGATGGTGCCGACTATCGTTAGCAGGTAAAGGGGCGAGACCTCTTTCCCGAGTATCCTGAACCTTCTCATGCTACTACACTCCAACAGGCTTGCTTCCCTCTATCATGAACATGAACCCAACAGCCATTATGGGCAGCAGGAGGTAAACGAATACCGCGAATATCACGTTCATGGGCATGCCCAGGTTGGTCATTGACCCCATCACTGTTACCATTATAACGAACAGCACCGGGCCGGCCACGAACAGTGTAATATACATTTCTGCCATGAGGCTGAGGGTGTCCAGGTACTGTGATTCTACCATCCTTCTTTTGTCCATGAGTTCCTTAGCCTTGCTCACCAGGTACTGTCTGAGATCTCCTCCTGTCCTGACTATGGTCACTATCCCCCAGAGGAGGTCCTTCAGGCTGGGGCTCGGGGTCCTGCTCGCGGACTCTGCCAGGGCAGTGGTCGTATCATAACCGAACACTTCAATGTTCCTGGCGATTCGCCTGAACTCCTTCGAGACCTCCCCGTACTCGTCAAAAGACCCTATTATCTTGAACACGAGGTACACAGGAACTCCTGTTCCCGCGATCGTGGCCATGTGCGTCACGGCGTAGGGCAGGTTCACCTCCAGGTTCCTCTTCAAGCTGTCCTTCGCGTACTCTGGGTACAAGAGGAAGAACAGTATGACCCCGCTGGCAGACACGAACGAGAAGATAACGGACAGGAGGAACGCGATCCCTGGCTCTAGTTCCAGCACGTGCAGGAACACGAAGTTCAGTCCCAGGAAAAAGAAGGGCACTGAAAGTAGGCACGTGAGCAGCATGCTGGCCACGTACTCCTCGGGCGTAATGTACAGGCCTGCTTTTTTCAGGGAGGGCTTGAGGCCTGCCAGATAACTCTTAGGGAACAGAGCATTGATTATTCCAGTCCTGTGGAATATCCTGTACGCAATCACCCGGTACGACCTGCTGAGCATTGGGATCATTTTTCAGACCTCTTCCCGTAGACTTCTTCCAGGACGCTCACAGGGTCCTTGTAGTATCTTGCGATGATCTCTCCAACATCCTTGTAGTACCTTATTCCCTTTTCCTTCATCCAGTTGAGTATGTCTCTTCTTCTCCTTATTTCTTCCCAAACGCTCTTTTCAGGAAGGCCCTTCTCTTCTATTATCCTGTTCACGATGTAGCTCCTGTCAGAGGAGAACTCGTAGTAGTCCTGGGACGGGACCCACTTGAAAAGGGTGTTGGTTATCAGGTTCCCTGTCCTGAAGTCCACTCCGACTATTTCTATCAGTTCTTTTATTCTTCTGACGTCCACGCCCTTGATGTGCGCGTGCTGTAGGATTATGACGATGTCAAGGTGCTGGAGAAGTCCTGGCGACAGGTTTATTGGGGGTGTGATGAGCCTGTTCACCACTGCCTCGAATGACTCCGCGTGCAAGGTGGCCATTCCAGGGTGTCCCGTCGCCATTCCCTGGAACAAGACGTACGCTTCTTTTCCCCTGACCTCTCCGACTATTATCTCGTCGGGCCTTTCTCTCAAGGCCGCTCTGAGCAGGTCGAACATGCTCACTTCCCCTCTCTCGCTCGGCCCGTATCCTGGTCTTGCGATCTTGGCCACCCAGTGCTCGTGAGGGAGCCTGAGCTCTGGAGTGTCTTCTATGCTCACGATCTTGGCTTCAGGGTGCAGGAAAAGGCAGAGCGCGTTCAGCAGGCTTGTTTTTCCGGTAGCAGTTCCCCCGGCCACTAGTATGGAGTTCCTGAACTCTATGGCCAGCCACAGGTACGCTGCAATTGTTGCGGGAAGCGTCCCGTAGTTCATGAGGTCTATTACAGTGAGGGGATCCTTGGTGAATTTCCTGATGGTGAACGTCGAGCCTCTTATGGCAATATCCTTCCCTGCTGAGAACGTTGCCTGCACTCTGCTCCCGTCGGGCAGGGCGCCGTTCATCAGGGGTTCTGCGACGGAAATGTGCTTCCCGCACCTCTGCGCTAGCTTGATTATGAAAGAATTCAGTTCCTCGGGGTCCGTGAACACGATGTTTGTTTTCAGGGAACCATACTTTCTGTGGAAGACGTATATCGGGATGTTCACGCCGTCACAGGATATGTCTTCTATGTTCTCGTCCTGCATCAAGGGCTCTATCCTGCCGAGCCCGAGAAAATCCCTGTAAACGTAGTAGAGTATCTTGTTGTACGTTGCTTCCGTCATTTTTATGTCATAGTCCGCGATTATCTGATCAAGCTTTTCTTTCAAATAGTCCTTAACCCTCCCCGGCTCTTTCACTTCCATCAGGTTTATGTCCAGAAGGTCTATTATGAGCTCCTTAATCCTAGCAAGCTGTTTCTCCTCCTCCTGGGTCAAGGGAGGCTCTAGAACGTTGTACGTAAGACTGTGCTCCTTCTTGTTCCATTTTATGACCGCGTACGCGTACGGTTCTATTAGCGGGTATCTCACGTCAATGGTTTTCAGTTCAGGAGGAGTCCACTGGGAAGGGATTATTCTCTTTTCTTCCTCGGGCACCTTGTGTTCTATGAACGCGAGGCCCCTCACCTTTTCTTCCTTCTTTCCCTTTGCCTCCCTTTTTATTTCCTCAGTGACCTTCGGGAACTCTATAACGACAGGGGCAGATGGCTTCTTCTTTTCCTCGGCTGGGGTCATGCTCTCTTCAGGGATCTTCTCCTTGATTTCCTCCACTCTCTTTTCTTCAATCTCTTCTCCCGTTATCTTCTTCAGTTCTGAAAGGTAGTCCTTTTCCTCTTCCTTAGCCTCTTTTATCCACTCTCCGTACAAGGGCTCTTCTTCCTCTGTTTTGGCCAGCTTGACCCATTCCCCTACTTTCTCCTCTTCGGATCCCGGCCACTCCTTCAACAGTTCCCTAAGCTTTTTCTTAGACAGGGGCACACGTGTTCACCAGGCTAATTTTTTTGGTCCCGTTGTTCGAGGCGATAAGACACCTTTCTCCCCAAGAGACACTTCCGTTAACACTCACGAGGCTGCAGTTTATATTAGATACCGCGACAAAGCTCCTGTAGTACGCGGGATCCTGGGCGGTTACCTTGAGGCTGTCGTTCTCGCAGGATATGCTGACAGAGTACTCCGTGTCAGAGACAGGGAGGCTTACCCTGGTCTGGTACTCTGTATTGTTGTTCTTGATGAACTCGTACGCGTTGATAAGCTTGTACTGGACGTCTCTTGCGATGTCCTCGAGCATGGCCTGATGCTGGGTCCCGCGCATTCCATGGGCTTCCTGGTTGAGGACAGTCCAGATAGCGGACAGCATTATGACCAAGATCAGCACCCTGGTCATCGTTCCTACCGTGAACACGACCATAATATCATCCTCTTTAGCACATGCTCACGCTAACGACCGGCCGCCCGTTAGTAACGTTTTCCTTTCTTATGATTATCACCGTTTCAGGCCCTACTTTCCCTTTGCCGCACTGGTCTCCCCAAACAAGGTCAATGTCAGGAAAGCACGCTGCCACTTCTGTCTGGGACGTTCCAGGCCCTGCAGCGCCCTGGTAAGTGGTCTCGTACTCGTTCAGCCGGTACATTACTATCCCTGTCACGTTGTCAAGCAGGTAATCATACCCGCAGGACTCGTTAGCCTGGACCCTGGCGCTGTCCCCAGGGTACCCTATTACCGCGGCGTACTGGTTAAACACAAGGGTAATCCTATCGTTTTCCTCGTCCAGCGACAGGTAAGGGTTCACGTACTCGTACTGGGGATGGTAAAACACGAACATTGTCGTGAAGTTCTCGTCTCCAGCCGCGACCTGTTTTATTATCCTCTCCAAGGAGACCATCTGATTATAGTATGATCTGACCCTTCCCTGTTCTCCGAACTCTTTCACGGTTCCCGTGGCCCAGTAGTACGTGGCAGCCGTGAAGATTATTATGATCGCTACTGACAGCACGAAGGATACCGTGGGAGAAATTCCCCTTTGCATAAGGATTAAAAACCAGGCGTATTTATTAAAGTTACCTGCCGGCGGACGATACTGGTAGTGATTTGCATGGTGCCAGGAACAGTGGGGTTCATCCCTGACGGGAACAGGCGGTACGCCAGAAAAAAGGGGATAACCCTTGACCAAGCGTATTCTGAGGGCTTTGACACCGCAGAGAACGTCCTTGACTGGTGTGACGCCGCGGGCGTGAAGAACGTTATCCTCTGGGGCTTCTCAACCGAGAACTTCAGGAGGTCCGAGCAAGAAAGAGAGCTTCTATTCTCCCTTTTCTCAGAGCACCTGAAGAGGATGTACGAGTCCAAGAAACTGGTGGAAAGGAAGTCCAGGGTGCTGTTCGCGGGAGTGAAAGAATTTCTGGACGATCCGAGGATAAGCAAGTGGGTCAGGAAGATTGAGGAAAAGACCAGAGAGTTTGCAGGGAAGACAGTGTACATCGCGCTCGGCTACGGCGGTCGGGCAGAGCTCTTGCAGGCGCTCCGGGAGAGGGTTGAGAGAGAGTCTGACGTGCTCAAGAGGCTGTGGATTCCCTTAGAGCCTGACCTGATAATCCGCACCGGGGGATACCAACGGCTCTCAGGATTCATGCTCTGGCAGGCCGCTTATTCTGAGCTCTACTTCACCAAAAAACTGTGGCCCGAGTTTGACGAGACGGAGTTCAAGAACGCTCTAAAGTTTTACGCTTCTTCCCAGCGGAACTTCGGGATCTAGAAGAAGGAGAACAGGAAAGCCTTTCTTCCAAGAACCTTCTTGACAGTGTGCCCGATGTGGTCCATGTCTCCCTCTTCTTCAGCCACTCTCTTGAGCCCTATCCTTTCCGCGAGGCCAAGGGCCCGGTCAGGCCCCAGCCTGTCCACCAGCTTTCTTATCCTAGCATGGGCTTTCAGGTCAGGCTCGTACAACCGCTTGAATCTTTCCTGATACCTTTCAAGATCCCCGTGGTCCAGCGCGTCAGCCAGGAGCCTGGCGCTCTTGCACCCGAAAACTATTCCTCCTCCGGTCGTGTTCTTCACCTGGCCTGCAGCGTCTCCAACGAGAGTTTTGTCCCCGTCAACTATCCTCTTCCCGGAATACAGTGGGATTATTCCAGCCCTAGGGTTTGACCAGCTGCTTATCTTTATCGGCCTGGCGAAGGCGTTAAAGAGGGCTCTCGCGTTCCCTTTCCGGGTGCCAAGGCCTATCCTCACTTCCCTCTCGTTCTTTGGTATCACCCACGCGAAAAACCCAGGGGCGAAGTCACCGAAGTACAGGTGCACGTAATCAGGGTCCACAGGCTCTTCAAGCACTGCGTCAATCTGGTACGTGAAAACAAACTCCTTGTTCCTTGAGCCCATTGCTTCCGCTACCTTGGACAATGCGCCGTCCGCGCCGATCACGGGCATGTTGGGGTCAGGGTGCCCGTGCCAGAAAGCCCCCCACCTCACCTTCACGCCCCTTGCTTCAGCCTCGTCCAGCAGGATCCCGTGCATCTTGTCCCTGTCGAGCACAGCAGCCTGGGGAGAGCTCCTTTCTATAACAAGGTCTCTGTTCTTCGTGTGGAACTTGGCTCCCTTAACGTAGTTCAGCACGCACTCCTTCCACGGAAGGCCAGTGGCCCTGAGTCCCGTGAGGGAAACGAGTCCCGAGCACGGCTTAGGCTCCAGCCTCTCGCTTCTCTCCCAGACTTCTACTCCTCCAAGACGAGACGCTAGATACAAGCCGACTATCCCTGCACCCACTATCAAAAAAGTTCACCCGGCCGAAGAGGTAACAATTATTCTGGTCCCAGGGGTTTAAAAAACCAGCCCCAGCCATCCTCTCCCATCCTCCTAATTTTGGCATTCTCGGATGCCAAAATCATGGTCATTTTGGCACTTGCTAGTGCCAATTTTAGTATAATAGTCCGAACAAGAACAAAGGAATCCGATTTCCCCTTGTCTCGAGCGAGTCGGTCGCCAGGTAAACTCCTTTCCGCTTGCGCTTCTTGGCCCTTCCTCCTACTTCAACGATCCTGCCGGCCACGTAATAGTCAGGGGTTCTTTTACCCGTTTCCCGCACGTACTGGAGCCTGTCAAGGTGGTTTACCAGGAATTCCTCTCTGAGACTGCCCTGTCCCGGCTCCCGACCTATCATGTAGTTCAAGGCCGCTCGGAATGGGATCCTCAGGAAAATTTTCGGCTCCTTCCTAACGAGCTTGTGTCCCCTGGCTCTTGGCAGTACTGTTCTCAGCAGGCCGACCCTTTCAAGGTCCCTGACGAGAGAGGCTACCAGCGTCTTGCTGACTCCCAGAGAGCTTGCCATCTTATTGTAACTGGCTGAGCCCGGTTCGCAGGTGGCAACATAATACAGCAGCCGATAGCACAAGCTTGCGACGAGAGAATCAACCTCCCTGACGTATGCCAGGTCAAAATGGATCACCCGCTCGAGCATGCTCGCTAGGGAATCGTAGAACAACGTGTCCCGGGTGGAGTAGGGGAATCCTCCAAACCTCAGGTACTCTTGCAGGAAACTACTAGCGTGAGCATATCCTGAAATCAGGTTCCTCCGGAACTCTTCATTGAACAGGTCTTCCAGCCTGATCGCCGGAGCTCTTATTCCCTTGAACATTTCAAGGTACTCCCTGAAGGAAAGGGGCTTTAGCTCGAACAAGAGCGCTCTCCGGCTCAGGTCAATCGTCTGACTAGCAAGAGCCAGGGCAGAAGACCCTGAAAACATTACACTTATTTCCAGGTCATCGTGCGCGTTCTTTAGTTCCGCGGCCCACCCAGGGTAGGAGTGTATCTCGTCCACGAACGCGTGCTTGTATCCCCGGGAATCAAGCTCCCTTAGTATCTCATACAAGGAGAACTCTCTCAAGTACAGGGAGTCCATTGAAAGGTACACGCTGTCCTTAAACTCTCCCGCGATCTGCAGCATCAGGGTTGTTTTGCCCACCCCTCTCAGGCCATGCACTCCGACGTAGTACCTGCCGAGCGCGCTCTTTACCTTATCGTACAAGTACCTCCTGAAGCTTTTGTCAGAAGCCCAGGCCTTCTTGCTCGCACTGTCAGCCAGTACCCTGGAAACAACGCTCTCGGGAATCATTATGACAGAATAAGCCCAGGTTATATATAAATCTTGGCATTCGCGAGTACCAAAAATGGTATAATTTTGGCACTCGTTAGTGCCAAAATCGCTTTATGGTCTTGTGGGCTCCTGATAAGAGCTTTAGCCCAACACCCCTGTACTCTCCTTCCACGCTCACCCTCCTCTCCAGAATCTTCTTTTTCAGCCCCTCAAGATCACCAGCATCGGCTATTATCCTCCCCATCCCTACCTGCTGGGGAACGTGAGCATCGCTTCCTGCGGTCACGGGCAAGCGTTCTCTCTCCGCGAACTCCCTCGCCCCCGCGTCAAACTCCGGGCTCCTTGAATGGGAGTTGAAAGCCTCCACCGCGTCATAATAGCCCAAGAACTCTATCACCCTTTTCCCCATCCCGTACCGGTAGTGGTCAAAAGGGTGAGCGACCGAGACAATTCCTCCCTGGCCCCTCACTTCATCGTACAAGTCCGGCAGGGCCCGTGACTTCACGGGTTCTGACAAGAACAAGCACAGCACGTGCCCCAGAAGATTTTCCTGTTCGTCCACCGCACTGACCTCAACTCCTGGAACGAACAGGATCCCTGTCTTCCTGCTCCACTCCCTGGCCTTCTCCCAAGCGCCGCACGAGTCATGATCCGTGACCGCTATCGCGCCAACCCCTTTTTTTGCAGCCGCCTTGAACACGCTCTCCACACTAGCCAGGGAATCAGGCGAGTACCTGGTGTGCACGTGCAGGTCAGCTATCAAGCCCGCAGCCTCCTGGAAATTTCTTTCAGATCCAGGTTTTTTATCGATTCGTTTGTTTTGTTGAAGCATAAGTATATACTCGTAATTCAACTATCTAAATATCTCCTTCTCTCTTGAGCTCCCGCACCTTTTCCAGGGTGTCAACCTGCTTGTACCCCAAGTCCCTAACCCCTTCTCTTGTTTCCAGGAGCCTGTCCGCGAACAGGTTCCTCGCGAACGCGGGGGTGATCGGAGGATTCCTACCGGCAGCTTTCCACGCTGCCTGCGCAGGGTATCCTGTTAGCACGAGGGGCCAGGAGAACGCCCTCGGGAGCACGAGCACTGGCCTCGGCCTGGCGAGCTCCCTGTAAAAGTCTCTTGCTCTGACAGGGCTCTTGTCCCCGACCTCGTAAACCTTGTTCTTCCCTTTTTCCAGCGCGTTGGCCAGGGCTTCTGCCACGCTGTGCTTCCAGGACAAGTGCAGCACCTGGCTCCCGCAGGGTATGGGAAGCCACGTGAGCCGTTTTATCCTCCTGAGCACGCTGGCGTCATAAACCAATGCGGGCCTTATTACAGGGGCCTTGAGCCCCTGCTCCCACGCGCTCATTACAATCCGTTCGCACTCCTTCTTGGCCTTGGAGTACGGTGTTTCGTGGGGCAGTTTGACCGCCGCGCTGCTCGCGTGCACGAACACGCGCACCCCTTCTTCCAGCACCGCTTTAATCAGGTTTTCTGTGCCCTTCACCGTCACCCTGTGGTGTTCCTTGTACGGCCTGTTGTGGCCCTTGAGCTTTGCCAGATGGACCACCGCGTCAACACCCTCGACCGCCCTCCTGGCATCCTCTGGGTCCGCAAAGTTCCCCTGCACCACCTCGCACCCGGGAACGTTCACACGCTGTCTGGACAATACTCTGACAGAGTATCCTCTTTCCAGAAGGATCGGGATCAGTTCCCTTCCCAGGAACCCAGTGCCGCCGGTAACGAGGACAACCATGCCCCTTTTCCGTCCAGAATTATATTAAAAACTATCCAAAACTTATATAATTCCATACCACTTAAAATACCAATCGTATGAAATACAAAGCACATGATCTTGCCTATTCCTGTACCTCCTGCGGAGAAAATAGGAGAAAAAATAAAGGTACGGGGTTCAGGTCCGTTTCGGGAGTATGTTACTTTTATACCTCAGAGATCCAATATAAATACTGATAAACTGAATGAAAAGTAAAATTTGATCAAAAAATTAATTATATATAGATTATTTCAAATGAGGGTGCGCTGGTATGGATCGTTTGGACTATCTTGAGAACCAGAGTATATACATCATCAGAGAGGCTTACAGGCAGTTCCGGGATATCGGGCTTCTCTGGAGTATTGGGAAGGATTCTACGACTCTGCTGTGGCTTACTCGGAAGGCCTTTTATGGGAAGATCCCTTTTCCTGTGATTCATATTGATACAAGTTACAAGTTCGAGGAAATCTATGAGTTCAGGGACAAGTGGGCTAGAGAATGGGGCCTTACCCTTATAGTGGGCAGGAACGAGAAGGCCATAAAAGAGGGAATGGGCCCCGAGAAAGGTGCTCTCTTGTGTTGCACAGAGCTTAAGACGAACGCATTAAAGCAGGTTATAGAGCGGTACAAGTTCAAGGCTCTTCTCCTTGGGATCAGAAGAGACGAGCACGGAATCAGGGCCAAGGAGAGGGTTTTCTCTCCGAGGGACAGGAACTTCAGGTGGAATTATAAGGACCAGCCTCCAGAACTCTGGGACCAGTACAAGTCCAAGCAGGCTGAAGAACAGCACATAAGAGTTCACCCCCTCCTGCACTGGACTGAGTTGGATATCTGGAGGTACTGCAAGCGTGAAGGCATTCCTATTGTCAGCCTGTATTTTGCTAAGAATGGAATGAGGTACAGGAGCATAGGCTGTAAACCGTGTTGCCGTCCCATCCAGTCAAACGCATCCACAGTAGACGAGATAATCGAAGAACTCATGACGACCAAGACCTCGGAGAGGAGCGGCAGGGCTCAGGACAAAGAGCAAGCGTACATGATGCAGAAGCTTAGAGCCCTGGGTTACATGTGAAGATGGTGATGATAATGGGCAAGGAACAGCTGAGTTTCGTGGTTGTAGGGCACGTGGACCACGGGAAGTCCACATTGATAGGCCGACTATTATATGATACTGATAGTCTTCCGAAGGAGAAAATAGAAGAAGTAAAGTCAGTGTGCGCTGCCCTGGGAAAGGAGTTCGAGTTCGCGTACATTCTGGACCATCTGGAAGAAGAGAGAAAACAGGGCATAACCATTGACATTGCTCACATCTTCTTCAAGACGGATAAGAGGGAGTACCTTATCATAGATGCTCCTGGTCACAGGGAGTTTACCAAGAACATGATTACAGGAGCATCTCATGCAGAGGCTGCTGTTCTAATCGTTGATGCTACAGAAGGCGTTCAGGAGCAGACAAGAAGACACGCGTACATCCTCAAGCTACTTGGCCTCGAGCAAGTGGTGGTCGTGATAAACAAGATGGATGCAGTAGAATACTCAAAAGAAAGGTTTGAAGAAGTGCTTTCCGAGGTGGCCTCTCTTTTTGATACTCTTGGAATCAAGCCAGCGTACGTGATACCCATTTCCGCCAAGGAAGGGGATAATGTTGCAGAACACTCCTCCAAAATGCCATGGTATTCAGGGCCGACGATCTTAGAAGCCTTGGACACGTTCCGTCCCGCTAAAGAAAGGGACGACATGCCCTTCAGAATGGCAGTCCAGGACGTTTATAACATTGACGGTAAGAGAATAATTGTGGGAAGGGTGGAGTCAGGCACTGTTTCAGAAGGGGATTCAGTGAAGGTCCTGCCGTCAGGAGAGGTAACACGCGTGGCCAGCATTGAAAAATTTTTAGACCCTGACAAGAAGAAAGCATTTTCAGGAGAGAGCATAGGGATTACAACACAGGACAAACTGTTCTTGGACAGAGGCTACATTCTATGCGATCCTGACGACACTCCCAAGATGGTTAGAAAGATCCAGGCAAGCCTGTTCTGGATGAGCAAAGAACCCCTGAAGAAGGGAGAGACTGTCCAGTTTAAGTGCAGCACGCAGGAAGTCCCGTGCATGATAGAGAAAATAGAAAAAAGAATGGACTCCAGTACCCTGGAGGTTTTGGAGGAAGATGCTGAAAAACTGAATAATAGAGAAGTGGGGGAGGTTATCCTCTCTTTTGAAGACCCTGTTATAGTGGAAGACTTTAACAAAACTCCCTCCTTGGGAAAGTTCGTGATAGAAAAAGGCTATGATATTTCAGGAGGGGGAATAATAACTCACATGAGCGAGGGAGAGTAAAAAATGATAACAGTAATCGCGATAGACGCTTTAGAGTATGCTCTTGTTCAAGAGTTTGATATGAAAAACCTCAAGCAAGAGTACTACGGGAAGACCGACATTTCAGAGTTTTCCCAGCCCAGAACAATGGTCCTATGGAGTTCCTTCATGACCGGAAAAAACATGGAAGAGGAAATCCTGGCAAAAGGGGACAAAGAGATGTGGAACACCAGAATACCCCTTGAAGATACTTTCTTCTCCAAGTTTGACAATCCAGTGGTTATAGACCTGCCCGGTTACAACTATGATCTGGAACAGCACAAGAGAGAAAGAGAAATAATGAAACAATTCTTCAGCACCGAGGACCCTGAGGAAAAGAACAAAATAAGAACGGAGTACAACAACCTCTCCTTCGAGCATCACAGAACCGTTAAAGAAAAATTTCTTAAGGCACTGGAAGAAGACCACGACTTTGTCTTAGGATATTTCAGCGTAGCGGACGTTATCGGCCACCTTAACTTCGGGAACAAACTGCTCATGAAAATGATATACAGGGACCTTGACGATATAGCCTCCAAAGCAAAAGGTGACGTGATCATTCTATCTGATCATGGCATGAAACCTGTTGGAATGTTCGGAGACCACTCCGAGTACGGTTTTTGGAGTACGAATTTTAAAGACCTTGGTACCCCGCGGATTACGGATTTCGCAAAGGTTATCCGTGAGATAGCATAATGTGGTGTTTCAATGGACAACGAAGATTACTCCATGTACCCTAAATCTATTAGTCTTTTCTTTATTTCTTCCTCATCCTCTTTATTCCAGTGAAATTCTCCTTTTTCTTCTGGAAGCACTGTTTCGATTATGTACGCAAGATATTCTTCGATGCTTTCGAATCCTGTTTTCGGAAGGTATTCCCTTAGCTTTTCAATGAGAGGTTTTGGAAGTAAAACAGCTTCTTTTTCCATCAGTATTCATCCTCCTTAATATTTTTTTAATACGCTCTTTTTCAAAATCTTTTCTTGTGATATATCTCAAGGGGTGCTGGTTAATGAAACATTCTTTTAAGGGTCTGCCATCAAAATCGGTTAATAAGGGTATATTAAATATGTATAGTATTGTGGGAAGAATATCTATTATTTTAGCAGTTCCGGGTTTTACACCCTTTTTGATGTTAGGCCCAGTTATAATAAGCACACCGTACTTTGAATGGGTCCCTGCTTTTTTTGGTGTAGAGAATATTTCCCCTCTTCTGAAGGTTTCTATAGGGATTATTGTCTCATTCTCCAGTTCTATTGTTATGTCTGCTGCATTTTCTGTATGCGGCCCATTGTAGAGCTCATCTTTTGTGTAAACTCTTTTGATCAGATTTTTCCCGGTAAGCGGATCCGTAATTTTGTACAATTTTTCTGTTATTTCTTTTATCAATTTGTGATAGTCCTTTTCATTTATTTTTCCATTAGGCTGTCTGTTTTTAAGATTTAGATATATACGTCCCCAGCATCCATGCGCCCAGGCTTTTGTTTTGTTCCAGTCAATATCCCAGTTTCTGACTTCATGAGAGGGTACACTCTTTTTAACTATTGAAGGCAGACTGTATGCCCACTTCTCTTTGCCTATTTGTATTGCTATTTTTAGTAGTGTTTCTTTTGAGAATCCTAATTTCATCAAAACAGTCTTAATTGCACGTTTGATTAATCTCTCTTCTTTTAAACGGAGATAACCTTCTTTTTTCAGCCAGTTGTTGACTAGAAACTCTTTGTACAGAGGGCATGAACCATGATCTGACATTATGATAACATAAGTATTAGAGAGATCAACTTGTTCTAGGATTTTGCCGATCGCAGCGTCTACATCAGTATATATTCGTTCAAAGATTTTACCATACTTATCACTTTTTTCTTGAGAGTACTTTGGGTGATTTGGATCAACACAGTCCCAAAAGATATGAGGAACGCTATCCGTGATAGTAAATACTGTGAACAAGAAATCCCAAGGATATTTTTTCATTAAATAGATCATTGTGTCAAGCTGTATCCTTAGTAGACGTTTTTCTTCCTTAATCCTAAGGTCCCTGTTTTCTCGTGTTTTGTCCTCAAGAGAGATCTTATAACCTCTTTTCCTAAGTTCCTCGCTAAGCTCAGGAGGATAAGTGTATACTCCCTTCAGCGAGGGAGTGCCTATGCCTGCTACCATAAACCCGTTGACAGGTTCAGGAGGATATGTTACATATGGAATATTTAGTATACCTGTTCTGTAGCCTTCTCTGTTAAGAATCTCCCATACTGCCTCTGCATCCCTCTGGTTTGAGCTAATTAACTCAGGATGATACGTGTGAAGAGGAGGCTTAGTAAAATCAAAGATACCATGTTTTCCTGCATTCTTCCCAGTTATGGCAGACGTCCATGCTATAGGTGTTATCGGGGGAACTGTGCTCTCTAGAACATATTTTGCCCCTTGTTCTATGAGTCTCTTTAGATTAGGTAATCTTCCTTTCTTTATTAAAGGATCTATAATTCTGTAATCTGCGCCGTCTAATCCTATTACAATCACTTTGGTGTCTTCCATTTTGAGAAATCACCTTCTTTTTAGTATTATATTCTTTGATCTGGTTACTATTATACTATTCTTCGGGACGTTCTCTTTAATAACCGAACCGGCACCGACAACCACTCCTCCTTCTAACCTAGAACCTCTTAAAATTTTCACTCCAGCGCCGAGCCAGCAGTCACTGCCAATTATGACTTCTCCGGTTCTGAAACCTTGTTTTCTTATGGGTATCTCTTTGCTTGAGTATTCATGATCTGCGTCGGTTATTACGCAATGCGGGCCAATTAATGTATTATCCCCTATGACTATCCTTCCATGCGAGCTTATAAAAGAGTAAGGTCCTATGTGTACCTTTCTTCCGATTCTGATCTCTTTACAGTCATACATCCCTGCATGAATGGTGACGCCATCAGCGATGTCTGTCATGTCTCCTATGTACACCTTTCGCGTGTCTCCTTTGAACGTAACATTTCGGCCTATTTTCACATTTTTGCCGAAATATCCCCAGGGCCTTGATATCTTGTACCATCTTGAACGCGCTCGCTCGCAGAGTTCTTCTCCGGCCCGTAGAACCACGACTCTTGGCCCTCTTTCTTTAAGTTTCTTCAGAACTCTGAACAGCACGCCGTAATATATGGAATAACCCTTTTATAATGTTTCGCGTTAATATTTGTGGATGGCTATGAAGATATCAGTGGTGGGCACAGGGTATGTGGGTGCAGTCACTGGTGCTACTTTCGCTGAGGTGTGTGGCCACAGCGTGCTTTTTGTTGATGTGATAAAAGACAAAGTGGATAAGATTCGTTCTGGAAAAGCTCCATTTTATGAGCCTGGTCTGGACGAACTTCTTTCCAAAAACAGGGACAAGTTACATGCTACTACTGACTTCTCTGAAGTAAGAGATTCTGACGCAATCTTTTTGTGTGTTGGGACACCTCCTAGCCCAGATGGTTCGGTTGATTTATCCCAGGTTTTTTCTGCGGTAGGTTGCATTCTTCCGTATATTCAGGATGGAAAGTTCAGAGTGATTGTCACCAAGAGCACTGTGCCTCCTACAACTGGAGAAAAAGTAATAAAAAGGTTGGAGCAAAAGGGTTTAGTTCTTGGGAGAGATTTTGGTTACGCGTCTAATCCTGAGTTTCTTAGAGAGGGAAATGCTGTCCATGATAGTCTGCATCCTGATAGAATAGTTGTAGGATGTGCTGATAAAAAGACCGAAGATGTGATGAAAAAAATATACTCTTCTTTTCAGTGTACCAAGATCTTTACTGACGTGAGAACGGCGGAGATGATAAAGTACACTGCAAACGCTTTACTTGCAACAAAAATTTCATTTGCTAATGAAATAGCGCGTTTATGCAGTCGTTTAGGTGTGGATGTGTATCATGTGATGGATGCGGTAGCTTTAGATCATAGGGTAAATAGAGAATTCCTTAATGCAGGACTGGGGTTCGGAGGAAGTTGTTTCCCAAAGGATGTTAAAGGCTTGATTTCTTTGTTTGAAAATATGAATATACCCACAAACTTGCTTTCCAGTGTGTTGGACGTTAACGAGTCACAGCCTCTTTTTGGGATAAATATCCTGAAGGAATCACTCGGAGGCTTGTCCAGGAGAACGGTTGGTGTGATTGGGTTGTCCTTCAAGGAGAACACTGATGATGTAAGAGAGACCCGTGCCTACCCGCTCATAAAAGGGATTTTATCAGAAGGTGCGAGAGTTGTAGTATATGATCCTCTTGCAAGCGAGAACTTCGTTAACGAGTATCCCGATGTTGGTCAGAAGATAGTGCTGGCTAAATCCTTAAGAGACGCAATTGACTCTTCTGATGCAATAGTAATACACACAGCCTGGGATGAGGTTAAAAGATTATCCCCGAACAGTTTCAAAGAGGGACAGGTTATTCTTGACGGCCGGAGAGCTCTGGACGTGGAGAAATTTAAAAATTCTGATAAGGTAACATACGTAGGGATAGGTTGGTAAGCTGGCGAAGGATATGAAAGTGCTTGTTACAGGAGCAGCAGGGTTTATCGGCAGTCACTTGACCGAAGCTTTGATACAGAGAGGTCATGACGTAGTTGGAGTGGACTGCTTTGATGAGTTTTTGTACCCGGCAGAATTCAAGCGCAGGAACCTTTCAGAAGTCGAGAAAGCCACTGGTGCTAGCCCTAAGAGAATCCGGGAGAACATCCTTTCGCCCAAGATCAAAGACATACTAGATGAAGGATCTTTTGACATCATTGTGCACCTTGCTGCCCGCGCTGGAGTCAGAGCATCTTTAAAGGATCCGCTGTCATATTCCGATTACAACATAAAAGGGACAATAAACTTGTTGGAAGCAGCGGTCCATTCAGGTGTTAAGCACTTTGTTTTTGGTTCATCTTCCTCTGTTTATGGGGCCACGCGACAGATCCCATTTTCTGAAAATGATCCCGTAGATAAACCACTCTCAGTGTACGCTGCGTCAAAGAGGTCAGGAGAATTAGTGTGCCACGCATATCATAGGATATATGGCTTGAGCGTGAACTGTCTTAGATTTTTCACGGTTTATGGTCCAAGGCAGCGGCCGGATATGGCCATTCATAAGTTCACTCAGGCAATAGATCGGGGTATGCCAATAACCATTTATGGGGATGGGACTTCAAAGAGAGATTACACCTATGTGACGGACATAGTGCAGGGCATTCTTGGTGCTATGAAGTATCGTAACAGGTTTGACGTTTTTAACCTCGGGAACTCACGGACTGTAGAACTTAAATATTTAATATTTCTTCTTGAGAGAGAGCTGGGCAAAAATGCTAATGTTAAGTATGAGGAGTGGCCTGAGACAGATCCTCTAGTCACATGTGCAGACATTTCTAAGGCTCGTCGACTCCTCGGTTATGATCCGCAGATAAGTATTGAGGAAGGTGTTCATAATTTTGTAAAATGGTATAAGGACGTGAGGAGGGTATGAAAGCAATAATCCTGGCAGCTGGCAAGGGCACGCGACTTCGGCCATTGACCTATGCTGTTCCGAAACCTTTACTTCCTGTCGGTGGACTGCCGATAATAGATTATGTGATAGAGAACCTTCAGACCTCTCCTAGAATAGATGAGGTATATATTGCAGTGAATGGGTCAGAACATATAGGAAAGACAATAATTGAACATTTCGAGTCTTACAAAAAATACGAGCCTGAAGAATTCAAGAAGAAGTACCATGTGGAAATCAAGGTAATCGATGTCAAAGGATGGGAGACCGGTGGGGATCTTAAAATAGCAGCATACGAGGCAGGCATAGATAACGATTTTGTAGTGTGCTTTGGAGACAATCTTACACGCATAAACCTGGGACGTATGATTTCCGTTCACGAACAAACAGGTAAAAAACTAACCGTAGCTCTTTTTCCCGTTCCTTTAGACGAGACCCACAGGATGGGTATAGCCAAACTAAACGATTCTGGGGAGGTTACTTATTTTGTTGAAAAACCAAAGGAATATCCTGGTTCCAACCTCGCGAATGCAGGATATTACATAATGAGTCCAGAAGTATTAGACCTAATTCCCTTTGGTAAGTGTAAATTTGAAGTATCAGTTATACCTGAGCTAGTCAGTCAAGGCGAGGTACACGGACACCTGTTTAATCCGCCTTACTGGTACGATATAGGTACACTGAAGAGTTATATTGAGGCGAATAGACTTATGCTTGAAGAAAGGGGGGGTATAATTTCTCCGCCAGAGTAGGAGGGAGAGTAAATGGAGAGGGTGCTTGTAGCAGGAGGAGCGGGGTTCATAGGTTCCCATCTATGTGGTGAACTTATCTCAAGAGGATACAAAGTAGTGTGTGTTGATAATCTTATAACTGGAGATCTGCGAAATATTTCTCATCTAAAAAAGCATGAGAACTTTGAGTTCATAAAAGCTGACATTACCCATCCTTCCGAGGTATTATCAGAAAGTAACGTAGACTACGTGTTCCACCTCGCGAGTCCCGCCAGTCCAGTAGATTATCAAGAGCATCCTTTCGAGACGGCCATGAGCAACTCTAGCGGGACCCTAAACCTGCTTGAACTAGCTTTGGAATCAGAGGCCCGATTCCTTTTTGCCTCAACCTCTGAGGTGTATGGTGATCCTCTTGTGCATCCTCAAAAAGAAGAGTACTGGGGCAACGTGAATCCAGTGGGCCCAAGAAGCTGCTACGATGAGAGCAAGCGATTCGGGGAGATGATTTCAATGCTCTACCACAGAAAGTATGGCGTGGACGTCAGAATAGCCCGTATATTTAACACTTACGGACCGCGCATGCGCAGGAATGACGGCAGGGTTATCCCAAATTTTATAACACAGGCTCTGGCGAACCAGCCAATAACAGTCTATGGGGATGGCACGCAGACAAGGAGCTTCTGTTATGTTTCGGACATGGTTGAGGGACTTATTAGGCTAATGTTTGCCGATAATGCTGCGGGGAAGATCGTGAATCTTGGAAACCCTGACGAGCGCAGAGTTGTTGATGTAGCAAGGCTAGTACGCGAAATTGTTGGAAGCAGATCAGAAATAGTATATTTTCCTCTTCCTAAAGATGATCCCAAGGTTCGCAAGCCAGACATATCAAAAGCAAAGACTCTACTCTCATGGGGTCCTAAAGTATGTTTTGAGGAGGGGCTGACTAATACTATTAATTTTTTCAAGCAAAACGAATAGATTATATTTTCCGTATATGTTTAGCTGGAACCCCCCCATAAAACGAGTCGGGTTCAACATCGGATATAACAGTAGAATTTGCTCCTATAACAGCGTTTTCTCCTATGGTCACTCCTGGAGAGATAATAACTCCTGATGCTATCCAGGCGTTCTTTTTAATAAGAACAGGCTTTTTTATGTGTTTTTTTGTTTTAAAATCTAGTGCACCAGTGTGAATTTGTGAGTAAGGTGATATATGGACGCCCTCTTCTATTATTATCCTGTCTCTTGCGTTGATGAACACGCCTTGGTTAAGTCTACAATTCTTGCCTATTTTAATATTTTTTGGGTCTCCTACCACAAAGATTTTTCCATAAAATTTTACGGAGGGATGTATCTCCGCGCCTTGAATTCTCAGGAGAGTTCCTTGCATCTGCCAAATTCTTAGTCTAATCTTTTTGATTACTGAAAATATTATAGACGACAACACCACCATAGTGCTTTATCTCCTTTCTTTTGTATGGGATTACTTTCCATTACTTTAAAACCTCTATTTTCTAAGAGTTGTTTTAATATTTTTACTTTAAAGTTTCCGAAATTATGTACTTCCATAACAATATGCTTAATCAAGGGCCAATTTTCATCGTGTAAAGAGGAGAGGACATCATATTCAGCCCCCTCACAATCAATCTTTAAGAAATCTATTTTGTTAATGTTGTTATCGGAAATGACATCATTTAACGTTATTGTTTTAACTTTTATTTTGTCTGCAAGAGACTTGTCTGGTCTTGTTATAATAGAGTGAGACACTGAGGAGGTATATCTATAAAAGACGATGCTTCCTTTTTTCTTCCATATTGCATAGTTTTTCGCTTTTACTAGTTTAGATAAATTCTTGTTCACTTTTAAATGATCAAGTAAGTGTTCGAAATTTGAAGGATCAGGTTCAAAGGAGAAAACTTTTGATCCTTTGCTTGCAGCTAATAAGGTGAATAAACCGATGTGCGCACCGATATCTATGACAATGTCCGTTTTTTTAGGAGTAGTGTATTTGAAGTAGTTCTTTTGAGTAAATATGTTGTCAAACTCTCCTATTTCTGTAGGATATTGAGCGAGTGAGAATAATAACGTGAGTTCAGGCTTTTTGACTGAAGTGAGATAATAACTTCTGTTATTTACAGAGACTAGGTACGTTTTCATGATATTGGCACTAGCCCTGAATTTGAAGAAATCAGTTCCAAACTCTCGTATTATTTTTAATGCTTTTTTTACGTTCATGTATCCTCCCTCATTTTGTTGATTATTTTAAGAAGTTGCCTTGCACGGGCATTATATGAAAACTTTTCTGCCTTTTTTAAGCACGTTCCTTTTCTCTCCTTCGACATGTTCCTGTATGCTTGAATAATTTTTTTTGCCAGATCTTCAGGGTCATCCGGATTAAAAAAGGTCACCTCCTTTTCTGTGACTATTTCTCTTATCGGAGGTAAATCGCTTGCTACTATAGCTTTTCCGGATGCTAGGTACTCAAATAATTTCAAAGGGCTGGAGTATTTTTGAGAGAACTCGCTCTTACCGGAGCTGGGTAAGACCAGTACATCCATTCCTACCATCTTTTTTGGTACATGATTATGGCTTATGTTACCCATTAAGTGCACTCTCTCGGAAAGTTCTTTTGGGATGCGTATTCTTCCAATTGTTTTGCCGAACAGGAACAGGTGAAATTTTTTCGGGAGAAATCTCATGCTTTCTATTAGGGTGTTGACTCCTTTCCATTTGTATTCTCCTGATGTGGCTATTTTTCCGAAGTACCCTACCCTCACAATACCGTCTTTCTTTTTCAAGGGTCTGACCTGCTGGTAATCTTCCAAATCCACCGCGTCTGGGATTACTCTGATCCTTTTAGGGTCTCCTCCAATTGAAATTAGTTCCTTTTTTGTCTCTCTAGTGATAGGCGCCAGGAGAACATTCTCTGATTTCAGGAGCCTGAGTAGTGCAGCCCTCCTGAGGCCTTTTTTTGGGATTTCATGCACCTCAAACAGAACACAAGAGTTCGGCAGTAGTACCGAGGCTACCAGCGCGAGAGGTTCTGATGATCTACAGATTATTGCATCCGGTTTCTTTCTTAGCGCGAGGATCATGGAAGCGAAAATGAACAAGATTCTGTTGATAGCAAAGAATATCGCCCTGTTTTTTTCCTTGAGTGGGATGTACACCGCGTATACATTGTTTATATATTCCTTATCCAAAAATTGCGAAAGCCGTTTTTTGTATTCCTTTGAATGTGTTTTGAGCACTACAGTAATGTTCCTTTCTGTTTTGAACAGGTATTTTATTGTTTTAAGCGCTTGAATTATATTTGCAGAATTGCTTTCTATGTTTAGTGGAGCGATATAAAAAGTTTTCATAATTTTTATTCCTCCAACATAATTTTTGATATCTTTTTTATTAACGAAAAAACACTGTGCTGAATTATAATGGTACTTCTTAGTTTTTTTCCAATTCTTTCTGCTTCTTCTTTATTTTTTAAAAAGAATTCTATCTTGTTCCATACTTCTCGAGGATTGTCAATGTAACATTTCTCTATTAATTCCTTTTCTTTAAGGATTTTTTTATAAGTGACTAACGTTGACAATACTGGCCGCTCACAAGCCATAGCTTCTAAAATAGTCTTGTCTAAACTATGTGTTTTTTTTGAAAAATTAATGACTAATATTGAGTTGTTATACTCATCACACATACAATTATAACTTATTGGTCCTTTAAAAACAACTGAAAGATTTTTTCTTGAAGAAATTTGATTTAATCTTTCATAATATTTTTGGTTGAGTATAGGTCCTGCAAAAGTTACCGTTACTGGAGCGTTTTTAGGTAAATATTCTAAGAATTCTTTTTGTCTTTTTAAGGGGGAGTATCTTCCAGGGAAAAATATTCTTTCTTTTTTTAAGGAAGTGATTGATTTTTTCTTTTTAAATTTTTGTGTGTTAATCCCGTGGCCCACGACAATAATTTTAGAGGATTTTAAATGAATGCTTTCTGAGGTCGGAGTAAATATATTTTGAACTACCTTTTCTGCCAACCTTAGGGGGAGGGGTGTGGCCCCGTGAGCGTACCATAGGAATAAGGGAGATTTGTGCAGTTTTGCAGGGACTGCTGCGACTAGTGCGTATTCTGGGCACATGTGCGCGAAGAAGATTGTCTTATTGTTTTTTTGACATATTTTCAGAGCAGTGTTCAGGAGATGCAAGGCTTTGGATACTCTTCCCTTACCCCTTATTTCATGTACTATGACGTTCTCGGGGAGATCAACTTTTCCGAGATTTAGTGTTATCACATGGACTTTTTCGAAATACTTTGAAAATTCTTTTATCCAATCGATGAAGAATGCAAGTACTGGATCGTTCTTATCAACTGCCTGTGTTATTATTACCAGTTGATGTGTATTCTTTTTTGATTGGGCATGATAGAATTCCATAAGTTCTTCTAGGGGACTCTTGTTGTGTTCGAGCAGGTCTTTTCGAGCCTTCAGCATTTTTTGATGATATTTCATTATGCTATTAGGCCTTGTGGCCATATTTTCTATTACTTTTGCCAGTTCCTTTTCGTTGTTGACCAGTTCTCCTATTCCATAGGATTCTACAAGTTTTTGAGCAAGTCCTGTTGGTGTAGAGATTACTGGTAAGCAGCTTAGCACTGCTTCTGCCACAGACAACCCGTAGCTCTCGTGCAGTGATGTTTGAACGTAGAGGTCTGAAGAGTTATATTCCTTGCAAAGTTTGTCGTGAGGGACGTATCCTTTAAACTCAACGATTTCTTTTATTCCTTTATTCTCAGCCATCCTTTCTAATTTGTGTCTAAGGGTGCCGTCACCAATGATTTTCACTTTAATCTTTGAGCGTGCTTCGTCAGAAAGAAGGGAGACTGCGTTGAGCAGCATTTCTATATTCTTTTCTTTTTCAAGTCTCGCCACAGTTATTAGATTCAGATGCCTCCGGTTTTCCTTTTTCGCGCACCTGAATTTCCCTGTGACGAACACAGGGATTACTTTTATCTTATCCTTGGGCAGCCCATATTTTAGTAACTCGGATTTTATTTTTTCGCTGACTACTCTGACAGCATCAGCTCTTCTTAAAGTAATGATGCCAATCGCATGAAGTATTCTATTTACGAACGGTCTCTGGTTTATCCATTTCCTATTGTTTATGAACTCCCCATGAACTTGCACGATCAGCGGGACCTTGTATGTTTTTGAGAGGATGACGCCTATGATTCCTGATAGGAAAGGATCTGCGACAGTGAGAACCACTCTCCTCTCTTTTTTCAAGATGGTGCTGCCCTTCAGGATTCCGGAAATGACAAACTTGAACGAATTTGAGCCCAGCCCGCACACTTCGATGTTTTTTACTTTCTTGTTTTTGTCAGCATTATTCAAAATGTATATCTTCCTGAAGTACTTCCTGTATTCTAGGGTTCTGTCTCTTGCAGGATTACCCTTGTCCATTATCCGAGGATCCCTTCCGATCATCACGAGAGTAACTTCTCTAGGTCTTCTAGATGTTTTTTCCAGGAAAACACCTCCTTTGCTTTCTCTGATATTTTTTTGTAGTCTTCTTTCTTTCTTGTCACGAGTTTAATTTTTTCCAACAGCTCTTGCTCATTCCTGCAGAGGTACACCCCAATCCCCTTCATTCTGTCATATATTTCTTTGTGAGGGGGTATGTTTGAAAGTATTACAGGGGTTCCAAGATAGAGAGATTCTAAAACTACTTTAGGCAGGCCCTCATGTTGTGAGTACAATACTAATGCTTTCGAGCGTGCTATTAATTCCAGTACCTCAGACTGGTTTTTTCTCCCGAGGAAGACTATCCTCTTATCTTTTCCAGAAAGTGCTTTCAGGTTTTCTTCTTCAGGTCCTGATCCTACAATCAAGTAATTAATGTCAGGAATACCCTTTTTGACTGCGATTATTCTGTCAACCCTCTTTAAAGGAATAAGTCTGCAAACAGTTATTATTTGTTTTCGCCTAGATCTATTTTTTATTGGGGGGATTATTGAAAAATTGTAGATGACTTTTACTTTATTGTTTGGAATGTGGTACATTTTTGTTAAATACTCTTTCATAAATTTGCTGCATGTGTATACTCGGTCATATCCTCTTACTACAATTGACTGTAACAGAAGTATGTGCTTGTTTGTTTTACGGTGTAAGAATTCTGTGAGATTATATTCTATCTTTTTTTCTCTTCTTGCTTTTTCCCATGCTATGTCTCCCACGAAACGCAGTACTATCTTTACTCCGAAAATCTTTGCTGGAACTATTGCAGGCAGGCTAGATGATAATGGGTCTAGGGAGAGTATTACATTTGGTTTGAATGATTTTATCTGTCTTATGATCTCTACAAATAGCTTTGCTATTCTTAGTATAAAGTTCTTTTCATGGATTATAATCACGTTATTATCAGCTTTCTTTCCATTCAACGCGATTATCCTAACGTGATGCCCTCTCTTTTCTAGTAATGGAACTATTTCTTTTGTGTATGTTGCAGGCCCGCCTATTTCAGGGGGGTATATGGGGGTTATGAGCAGAACTTTGAGGTTGTCCTTCTTAGTCATTGTGGAGTACCTCGTCTATTAGAAGCCTTAATCCAGTTCGTATGTCATATCTTGGTGAATATTCTAAAATTCTTTTTGCTAGAGTTATGTCTGCTTTATTTTGCATTATATCTCCAGGTAATGGTGGAGCGTGCTTTATCACAGGATCTTTGCGAGTGTACTCTGCAATGTATTTTATTATGTTATTAATACTGGTTTCCTCTTCAGTGGCAATGTTTATAATTTTTCCTACTGCTCTCTCTTTTTTAGAAGCTAACATGGTTGCTTCCACCGCATCTTTTACATATGTGAACGCTCTCCTCTGTTCTCCGGTTCCATATACTGTAACTGGCAAGTCGTTTAGAATATTATGCACGAACTTGGGAATTACTGCAGAGTGGCGAAGGTCCCATCTTTGTCTAGGCCCATACACGCTGAAGTATCTTAAGATAACCGTTTTCAATCCATATAACTCGTGGTAGATCCTTGTGTACTGCTCTCCAGTGAGTTTTCCTACTCCATAGGGGTGAGCGGGTAAGAGAGGGGCAAGGTCTTCCCTTCTTGGGAAAGAGGGATTTTTTCCATACACCGAAGATGAGGAAATGTATATTACTTTATTAACGCCGCTATTTCTGGAAGCTTCGAGTACATTGAGTGTGCCGGTTACGTTTACAGCGTTTGATCTTAATGGATCTTCTATGGTTGTCATTGCTCTGTTCATCGCTGCTAAGTGAAATACTACATCCACTCCTTCAAACGCGTCTTTTATTTCGCTGTAGACTGAAATATCTTTTTTTAATAGTTCGACTCCCAATTTTTTAAGAATGTTTTCATTTTTTCCACTACTAAGGTCGTCTATAACTTTGACGTTGTGTGATTCATTGACAAGTGCTTCTACAAGATGGCTTCCTATGAATCCTGCTCCTCCAGTCACTAACACATTCATATTATCTCCTCATATACTTTTTCTACCCTTTTTAGGACTTTGTCCCAATCATATTTTTCTTTGACTGTTTTAATACCATTTCTAGCCAGTTTTTTGGACAGGTTGCGATCGTTTAGCACTCTAATAATGCTTTTACTAATTTCAGAGACCTTTGGGTCTATAAGTAGGCCATTATCCTCATCAATTATGATGTCTGTTATCCCTCCAACAGCAGTGCCTATGGTTGGGACGCCGCAAGCCATTGCTTCTATGAAAAAAATCCCGAACCCTTCATCTAGAGAAGGTCTTATTGCCACGTCCGCCATTCTAAGATACTTTGGTGTTTCAGAATGGGGTACTCCTCCGGTGAAAATTATTTTGTCTGATATTCTTAGTTTTTGAGCAAGTTTCTTGAGCTCGTTTTCTTGTTCTCCGGATCCTACTAATACTAGAACCACATCTTTCTTTTCTTTAATAATTTCAGGCATGGCTCTTATTAGCAGATCTAATCCATTCTTAGGAGTAAGTCTTGAGAGGCTTACTATTACTCTTTCATTTGTTATGCCTAGTTTCTCTTTAATTTCTCTTGCGTCTACGTGAGGATTAAATAGAGTAACATCTACACCATTAGGGATTACTATGGTGTGTTTAGCTCCTAGTTCTTTCGCTTTTCGTTCGCAGTCTTTACTGACAGCATGAACAAGATCCGCTCTTTTTAGACCATAGGAGATTATTGGTTTTAGAATACCACCAAATTTTCCAGTATTTTCTGAATAGTCGCCCAAATCTCCTCCTTGTACTGTTGTGAGAAGAGGTGCTTTTATTTTCTTTTTTATTACAGCTCCGCTGACTCCTGCTGGGAAGGCGAGATGAGCGTGTATCAGGTCTGCTTTGTTGGGGTGATTGAATACTGCTGATAATGCATAAGATACTAAACGCAGATTTTTTTTGTTTATGACTGGGATTCTCTTTATTCTTACTTCGTGTGTTACTTCGTCAACCGCATCTTCTTTGCTCCATTTACCGGTTACTACTGTAACTCTATTTCTTTGAGCAAAATATTCTGCCAGTCGTTGGGCGAAGACTTCTGCTCCGCTTACATGGGGGTGGTAGAATCCTGAAAGTATTAGAATCTCTTTATCTGAGATCATGTCTTTCACTTTTAATCTGTTATTGTTATTAATAATTGAAATATCATATTTAATACTTTAGAAGTTAGTGATGCAAGAATGGCCCCTACAATTCCGAATGCAGGTACAAGAGTTATCAGGAGGATGACGTACGCACTTGTTTGAAGTAGTATGCCCTCACTCATTTTTTTCCGTAGTTTTCTGCTTCGGATGTATGTGCTAAATGAAAATGTGTTTACTGTAATTAATATTGGCGAATATATTAGAGTATATTTAACAGATTCTGAGTACGCTGGAAAGAGGAATTTAAAAAATAAAATTGCAAAAATACCATAAAGCATTACCAAAAAGATGCCTATTATGGTTAATACTCCAAATAATTTTAATGTTTTTTTCTTAATTTGATTTTTGTCTAGTTTGATAAATGTGGGAACGAACACTGTTATTACGTTTTTAAACAAATTTCGTACAGCATCTGGAATCATTTGGCTGACTTTATACACTGCTAGGTCTGAAGGCCCCAAAACGCTCATTACTACGATAGAATCGATGGATCCTGAAATTCCTCCTAAGGCTCTTTGTACGCTCCATTTAATAGTTTCTTTTTTCAAATTTTTTGGGATTGTTCCGGAACTGTGGATTTTTTTACGGATAAAGATTCCTTCTATTACTATTTTTGATAACAGAAAGGCTATAATAGAAAAAAAGACATTTTGTGTAATAATCACAACCAATATTGTGGCAATAAATTGAAAAACGTTCCGATATACAATTATTTTTGAAAGATTGTTAAATTGATTGTAAATGTAATATAATACATATACTAAAGTAGTTGTATTACTTATAAGAAAAAGAGCTGAGATGGCAAGCATGTTTAATATTTGAAAAAAAGATAAGTGCATGTTAAAAATAAACAAAAAACCAATAAAGATAATTCCTATGCCTAATAAGTTATATTTTATTTTTTGTAATAATATCTCCCATGGAACCTGTTTGTTCTGATTTTTGGCGTAAGAAAAAAATAACGCATCCTTAAATCCTGGTGCAGATACGAGTTCTGCTATACCTATTAATGCGAGAATGTATTTGTATATTCCGTAGTCTGTTGGTGTAAACAACCGTGTTAATGCATACGAAAGTAAAAAAGTGAATACAAGAGTTGTAATGTTAGAACTTGTTAAATATCCGAAATTTTTCATGTGTTGTGTTATTCGCATCTTATTGAATAAACGATTAGCGACCGATTCCAACATACCCTTTTCCCTTTAGAATTATCTCTTTCTTATTCAGACGATTGTGGCAGTCTACTATTATTTTTGCTGGACTTTCTATGATCTTTTTAGAATTTTCAATAAAATTATTATGCGGGACTGCTAATATTATTATGTCGACATTTTTTATGGCATCTTCAAATGAATCAACAGTGTTATACTCCGGATATACAGGATCATATACTCTTATTTCTGCTATTTTTTGAGATACTACCGACAAGAGTTTAAGCGCAGGAGACTCTCGTATATCATCTACGTTTGGTTTATACGTGACACCTAAAAATGCGGCACGTGATCTGGAAAGTAAAATTCCATTTTTATTAGCAGAGTCATATAATTTCAACATGATATATTCTGCCATACTATCATTTATGCTCCGAGCTAGTCGAAAAAAGGAAGTGTTTCTGATATCCTTCTTTTCCATCTCTTCTATTAAATAATACGGGTCCACAGGTATGCAGTGTCCTCCCACTCCAATACCAGGATAAAAGGGCATGAATCCGAAGGGTTTAGTTGTAGCGGCAGATATAACCTCTTTTACATCGATTTTTAGCTGATCACAGACTCTCGCGATTTCATTGACAAATGCTATATTGACGTCTCTAAACATATTTTCATAGATTTTAGTTAATTCAGCAGTTTCAATATCAGGAGTTAAATGTGGAGGTTGTTCTAGAATATTTGTATAGAACTCTCTGGCTTTTTCTCTGCTCTTATCATTGAGAGCGCCCAGGATCCTCTTTATCCTTGGAAGGGGCCATTTATCTCCGGGTGATATCCTTTCAGGACAGTACGCTACATAAAAGTCTGTTCCTGCCTTTAGTCCCTTTCTTTCCAGTATCGGTACCACGAGGGTCCGTGTTGTTCCAGGCGCTATTGTTGATTCAATTATTATTGTTTCGCCTTTATGCAACCGTTCAGCTATCGAAGAAACTGCTTTTTCTAAGTAAGAATAGTCAGGCCGTTTGCCTGTTTTTACAGGTGTGGGAACACATACTAGAATATAATCAAAGAACTGGTCTGGCATGCTGTACGTAAATTTTTCTGAAGGAATACTCTTAAGCAGCCTGGTCGCTTCAGGATCATCCGTGGTGACCCTTCTTTTTTGTAGGTTAAGGATTTTATTCTTGTCTATGTCATATCCTGTTACATCGTAGCCTACCTTTTTTGAATATGCTAAAAGAGGGAGGCCTACATACCCTAATCCTACCACACATACTTTTTTCATGTTTACCACTTTTATGGTTCTTCCTTCTCTTTTGTCAAGAGCTCTTGTAGTCGGGTCATGCCTTTGAAAAGAGATGCTTTTTCTACGATGTCGGGCACTCCTCCCACAGGGGTTGCCAGCACCCTGCACCCGCACGCTTTGGCTTCTAGGATGCTTACCGGGAGTCCCTCTTTTTTTGAGGGCAGCACGAGGGTTTTGATCTGGTTGTAGTATTTCGGGAGTTCTTCGTGTTTGACCCTGCCAGTGAACTTAATGTGTTTGAGTCCGAGTTCTTTAGCTAGTTTTTCCAGGTTTTCTTTTTCTGGCCCATCTCCTATTATGATTATTTTCATTTCCTTATTAACTTTTGCGGCTGCTTTCAGGATCCAGTCCACTCTTTTTAGCTTGGTCAGCCTGCCCACGTACCCTATGTCATACTCTCTCTTTTCCAGGGGCACTATTGGCCGGAATTTTCTGGTGTCTACTGGTTGTGAGAGTTCTACTCTTGACCCTGGAATCTTTGGGCCTATCCGAGAGTGGGTGTAGATTAGTTCTGCCCTTGCCATTAGGACCATAGGGTAAAACAGGAGATCAAAAATCCTGTTAAGGACAGCTGCAAGGGTGCTGCTGCCTGCTTGCGCGTGATAAGTTATCCTGAGTTTCTTCTTGTGTAGCACTGCATACAGCCAGGCCCACAGGAACCCCCAAGGGTTTGGGTAGTGCTCGTGGATAATGTCAGGATCTATTTCAACTAGCTCTGGGTAGACTCGGTATACGGGCTCGTTGAACAGTACGTAGTAAGGGAGGCTGTGCACTGTGACTCCCAGGACCTTTTTGGGCTTTCCTGTTGGCAGGGTTGTTACCACGTGAACCTCGTGCCCTTCTTTTGCTTGCTTTTTGGCCAGTTCCTCCGCGACCGTTTCCACGCCCCCGTAGTGGTGCCAGTACCTGACAATATGTACTATCCTGAGCCCGCCAGTCTTTTCAGCCCTTCTTCCAGGCATGTTTTAGGCCTCCATCCGAGTTGTAGGGAGAGCGTGGTGTCCGCCGCGCTCCGGGGCACGTCTCCAGGAACAGGGTCAACGTGGATCACGGGAGAGGCTGATCCCAGGACCGATTTTATTGTTTCAGCAAGCTGGTTTATGCTCGTCTCTTTTCCTGTCCCGATGTTGAACGTGTGGTTTCTTCCCAGCATTTTCGCTAGCGCGTCTGCAACGTCTTCCACGTACACGAAGTCCCTTGTCTGGTTCCCGTCCCCGTAGATCTTGAGTGGTTTTCCCTCGCGCGCGAGGGTGATGAATTTTGTTATGACCCCAGAGTATGGGTTTCCAGGGTCTTGCCCTGGACCGTAAATGTTGAACGGTCTTGCGATCGCGATTTTAGAGTATCTTCTGTAGTACTCACAGGCCTTTTCTCCCAGGATTTTTGTCAGACCATAGGGGTTCTCTGGGTTCAAAGGATGCGATTCTGGTGTTGGCACCTGCTGCGGGGTTCCGTAGACTGCTGCGGAGGAAACGAACACGATCGGTTTTCCCTTGTTGGCCTCTAGCACGTTCACTGTCCCTGTCACGTTCACGTCAAAGTACTCCCCTGGTTTTTGGAATGATTCTGGGACTGAAACCTTTGCGGCCAGGTGGAACACGGCGTCAACATCATGCGATGCCCTTAGCACGTCTTTTGGGTTCCGGGTGTCCCCGACCACTAGCTCGACCTCGTCCGGCACGTTCTCTTCTTTCCCGGTGCTCAGGTTGTCCAGGACCACTACCTCGTGACCGAGTGCTTTCAGTTTCCTGCACAGGTGGGATCCCAGGAACCCTGCGCCTCCTGTTACCAGGACCCTCATTTTCCTTTCACCACGCGTACGCTACTACGGCCAGGACTATCAGGGCCTGGATCGCGTACGTGTCAAGTACTATTCTTCTTTCGGTCAGGGGCCCGTGAATTCTCATGAGCAGGTGCGGGAATGTTTCGATGATGTTGCTGGCTGGCTCGAGCCTTCCGTCTTTCCTGAGCCTGCTCCACCAAGTGTTCTTGAACTTTTTCCTGGCCTTAAGCCCTAACTCAAGGAAGTACAGTGGGAACATCAGCAGGCCTGCTTTTTCCATGTTTCCTATGATAACAGCGTTTGCTATCACTGCCCCTACGAGAAAGTCAGCCATTCCAGGCAGGCACCTGGCGGGATAAAAGTTGTAGTACCAGAACGCCAGGAAAGAACCGATTCCCGCGGCCAGAAGCAGTGCAGCGTGCAGGTTCCCGGTGTGCAGGGCGATTGCCAGCAAGCCCGTCATTGTTATTATTCCAGCCCCGCTGCTTATCCCGTTGTATCCCGCGAGCATGTTGGTCGCGTTGCTTGCCCCGAGTACTCCGAGGATCACGAGTATGTAATAGAATGCTCCGAAGTCAACTGTTCCCAGGAGGGGCACGGTCATGACCGTGGTCCCGGCCTTGACAGCTATCAGGGGTACTGCTCCTAAGGCTGGTATGAGCGCTTTCATCTTGTTGCTTATTTTCAGCAGGTCGTCCACGAACGCCATGAAGGCAATGAGTGACACTGATGTGAGCATTGCCAGGAGCATGCTTGTCTTGTTCCCTCCCAAAAACGTGAAGTACGCTACTGCTGCCAGAACTCCCATTGCCAGCGCAAAGTATACCCCCACTCCCCCTATTTTGGGCACGAGCGGCCTGCCCTTTTTATGCAGGTCAGGGACCATCAGTCCCAGGTCAACTATCCCAGAAAACTTGAGCCCCTTAACCATGCTGATTAGTTTCTCGAGCACCAGCACTCCCGTTATCAGGGACACTAGGAAGACAGCGAGTATTACCAGCATTTGTTGTTTCACCGTCCCCTATTCTTGTACACTGTGAGGAACTGTTCCGTCCACGCCGGCAGGTCAGGATCTTTTCTTGGGAACTTGTCCGGGTCAGGCACTCCTTCCCAGTTTATCTCGTATATCTTGTTCCATCCGTTATCGTACACGAGCTTCACGTGCTTCAGGCTCGGGTCCTTGAAGTAGAGCCGGTAGAGGAAGGAGTAGAAAGCAGGCACTTCAGGGGACACTGCGAACATGGTGTACGCTCTCCCGTCCACGTCTGGCACTAGTTTTTCCTTCACTCCTCTTTTCTCAAGCTGCTTGTTGTACCAGTCCATCAAAGAAAGCCAGCCCTGCTCTGTCACCCCATACCCTGTCAGGGAACTGAGTGCTTTATAGTACTCTCCTTCGCTGGAGTCGTTCTCGAAGAAGACCCTCATGGTCACGTTCCGGCCCTGGAACAGCGCTGGGAAAGTGTACACGTTCCTGTCACCCGGCCAGGTCTCGTTAAAGTAGAGTACCTTGCCCGCGGATGGATCGTACAGTATTCCTTTCTTCTCGTCGTACGAGAACACTATCGGGTAAAAGCTCACCCCAGACTCTCTGCTTTGCTTGACAGGCACGAAGCACACGAGGAGAGTTCTGTTGTTCGCGGTGTCGCATGGGATGTCCACGCCGGAGCCGATGACATTGTTGGCTATCCTCTGGGGCGCTCCGAATTTTCCTACGACCATTTCCTTGTCTATTAGTATGTGAGTGGTCCCGAACGGCTTTAGTATGGAGAGGGACTCCAGTTCTGCCCTTTCCAGAGCCTCTGGGCTCGCGTCGCACACTATCCCCATGGATGTCCTCCTGCACGGGGGAGTGTGCGTGAACGATGCGGCTGTCACGTAAATGGATCCTGGGGTCGAGTGAACGTTGTCAGTGAGCATGCTCACCTTTTTCCCGTTAAAGTATGCGATCCAGTGGCCGTAGTCCCACCAGAACGCGAACACGGAACCGTTCGGGATGTTTCGGTCAATGAACTTGAACGTCTCCCACCAGCTTGGCGGCACGTCGTAAGAGTACGTGCTGCTAACATTGTATAGGAACATGTTGTAGGGCAGGGTTAGCAGGAGCACGAGTGACAGCAGTCCCACTTTTGCTAGCCTCTCTAACCTGCTCTTTTTCATGTAGTCCAACGCGAGTTTGATCATGTTCCACGCCTGTCCGAAAAAGTATCCTGTCCCAAGAGCAACAATTCCGGACAGGAAGAACGCTGTCTGGATCCTGTCGCTCTGTGTGACCAGCGCGGCTATCACGATGAACCCCACGAGCGCATCAAACTCGTAGTACCATCTTCTCTCTTTTATCAGTGGTACCAGCACTGTCTTCACCAGCGCCCAGAGTCCTCCTATGAACGCGGTCCAGATGAAGATCCCGAACGCCGCGCCTCCCATTTTAGACAACACTTCCAGCCTGGCCGTGAGACTGCCTCCTATCTTCTGCTGTTCTGCGATGGTGGTGTCCAGTCTCTGCACGTAGTCCGGCTTTTCTCCCGCGGTTCCCCCTAGGGAGATTCCGAACAGTGACAGTGGGGCCTTGTAGAGGGAGGCGGAGTACACAGGTGCGAAGATTCCCACGAGCACTATGGCTAGTAGGCTTGAGAATACCACCGGGTCCCTGTACTCCTTCCAGACCTTTTCTATCTTCTTTCCTTCAAAGTAAACAAGTTGCAGCAGCGAGCAGTAGAGCACTGCCCCTACCAGCGGGAGGAGGGAGGACACGACGTATCTCGTGGGGCCTATGAGCTGGGTGACGAGCAGTGCAGGGAGGATGCTCGCCATCGCGACAATGTATCTTCTTTTATTGACTGGCTCCTTCAGGTAGCCTGCCATCTTCATCACTGCGAGGAAAGTAAACCATGCTATCATGGTCGCAGTTATGCCGAAGACTGCCACCAGGTAGGACTGCCAGGTGAGGGAAAGCCACGAGAACGCCAGAAAGTTTATGACCAAGTACTTCGGTTTTCTCTCCCTTGCCGCGAGAAGGAACGTGTACAGCGCCACGAACAACAGGGACAGTCCCAGCGCGTCGTTTTCAGCGTGCGCGTATATAGAGTACTGCAAGTGAGCCACAGATCCTGACAGGAACAGCGCGCCCGCCAGCCCTGCGGCCCGGTTGAACGCCTTGCGCAGGAAAAGGTAAACGGCAGGTATTGCGAGCGCTCCGAATATTGCGGTGTTCCAGCTGGCGACCTTTCCGAACAAATCGTAGTCAAAGCCATTGACTCCCATCAGGGACGCGGTGAGTTTGTACGTTCCTGCGTTCAAGAGCCACCATCCGGACTCAGAAGGGGTTGCTATCCTCCCGTAAGGGTAGTCTATCATTGTTTCATTGTACGGGAACCATCCTCCTTCTATAATGTGCTGGGTGTGCCTGGCCGCCCAGAAGGAGTCAAACCCCATTATGTTAGGGAAGTGGTCTGCAGGGGCGGCCCGTATTCCGAGGGCGAGAAGGTATAGCCCGAGCACGAGCAGGATGTCTATCTTGTTTTCTGAAACCCATTTCCTGAAGTTCATTCCACAACACCGGACTAGTTGTTCTTTAGCCAGCAGGAATTAAAAAAGGGTTGCGGTCAGGGTCAAAACAGTCCCGGCCACCAATGGGATGAGTATATTATCGTCAACCGGGGAGTACAGTTCTGTTAACGAGGAAGCAGCGCAGGCTGGGAGAGTGGTCTGCACCGGCAGGAACAGGCTGCTGACGGCCAGCGCGCTCAGAAACCCTGCGAGCGTTCCCTCAAAAGTCTTTTTTCCCCTGATCCTAACACGCCCGAAGGCCATCCCACACACGGTCGAGAAACTGTCAAGGAACGAGAGTATGAGTACTGACACGAACGCGGTGTACGGTCCGAAGAGCACGAGGCAGGCGTACGCTCCCAGGAAAAAGTTTATCGTGCCCTTTCCAGGGCGCACATTCTTCCTTTCCATCCTGTTCAGGAACCAGTCCACAACAGGAATCCTGAAGCCAGCGAGGGCTAGCAGGCTCAGGGTCACTCCCGCGAGCAGTATCCCAGAAAGAGCGAGGATGCTTACACTTTCTCCGGACAGCAGGATTCCGCAGGCAAGCGCTGTTCCCATCAAGAGGTGCACTAGGTTGCGTTCTGTTTCTTTCCGCATCCAAAAAGGTTTTAAATGGATTAGACTAAATAAACTTTCTGGATGAGGGTGGGCCCATAGCTCAGCCAGGTTAGAGCGCCGGTCTTATATGGCCCGCTCTAGCACAGGTTTTGCTGGCGGCGCTTGAGAGAACCGGAGGTCCTTGGTTCGAATCCGAGTGGGCCCACCACCCTAACTCCATCTCTAACGAAAAAGGAGGGTTTTTGATGGCTACAAGAGGACGTAAGAGGAAAAAAGAAGCGGATTTTGTTGAGAAAATCCAGAAGAAGGAGAGGACGTGGTTCAAGGAATGGAATCCTGAGATAATGCTCGTGACAGTCGTCGGTGTTCTCATGATCCTCGGCCTGAGTGTTGTGGCAGCGGCCAAGATAGGAGAAGTGCACGACACTCTCGCCAGGTCTAACCAGGAGCTGAACAACAAGATAAGCGCGCTTAACACCAAGATAACCGGGCTGAATAACGAGATCCTGACGCTGAAAGCAAGTTCTGGAGGATGCCTGTTCGAGCTCAACCAGTCCAACCAGACTCTTTGTACCGTGAAGGACAAGGTTGACAAGAGCCTTGCAGGAGTTCAGATGAAGCTTCCGCTGGAGTCTAACATCCTATGCTCTGACAACACGATGTGCCTGCCGGAGCACGGGAAGGCAAGGATACTAAGGTTCGTTTCCCCAACGTGCCCGTACTGCCACGCTCAGGAGCCTATCCTGCAGGAGATCTCCCAGAAGTACCCCGAGGTGGAAGTCAAGAACGTCTGCTTCCCAATACACCAGGGAGACGACCAGCTTTGCAAGGAGAACGCTGACGCGTACGATATTGACTACGAGACAGGACTTGAACTGGCCAAGCAGTTCCACGTGAGCGGCACGCCGACCCTAGTTATAGACTGCGTGTACAAGAGGACAGGCAGTTACGCGCTCTATGACCAGATGAAGAACACCAGCTACGAGAAGGAGGACCTGGAGAACCTGTTCAAAGCGCTCAGCGCGTGAAAACCCCCTCTCTTTTTTACCCTGTTTTTAACGCTATTATCGCGGCATGGTCTTTCTCAAAAGGATCAAGCCTTACCACGTCAACCACCTCCAGGCCCGCTTTTTCTATCTTCTTTTTCTCTTCCCTGAAGATTGTTTGGGGGTCTCTTGTGACGTCAATGCTCCTTGCCTTAACCATTATCATGAACAGCCCCTTCTCCTTCAGGAACATGCGCACGTTCTTCAAGCCTATCTCAGTCTGCCTTTTTTGGGCGACGTCCTCGTAAACCACATCAACCTTTCCGGGCACCAAGTCAGCGTACTCTTCAGGATTGTTCGCGTCAGCGAAGACGGGGATCATGTTCTGCCTCTCCTCGCACAGGGGCAGGAGCTTCTCGAACGCCTTGGCAGAGAACTCAACGCATATAACAAGACCTTGGGGGCCGACGATGTCCGAGACGTGGGAGGGAGTGGTTCCCTGAGCAGCCCCAAGGTATAGTACCACGTCACCCTCTTTAGGAAGAGGGCCCTTGTACCCTTTTTTTATCAGCGCGGCCAGCTTTGACCTTCGCGGGTTCCATTCCCTGTACTCCTTGCCCTTCCATTTTACCAGTCTTTCTCCGTAAACCCTCTTGCCTGGCGTGAGGTTAAGAGTGTAAATTCTCCTCCCGTCAGAGTAAATGTTGCTTCCAATCTTCCTCATTTTTTAGACCTCCTTAGGATGAGTATCACTCCAAGTAACATCACCGCTCCGAACACGGCGGGTATGACTGATACCAGAACAAAAAGCCGTTCCATGTACTTTTCTTCTCCCTCCCTTTTTATGGTCCACCCCTGCTTGAGGGGCTTTTCAAGGTCCCCCCTTTCAAGACAGTACATGCTTCCAGGAATGTTCTCGTTGACCTTCAGGACTATCCTCTCGTTAAGCACGTTCCCTTGCGCCACTGCAGTGTACGAGAGGCTCATGTGCGGGCTGGTGACAGAATAGTTTTTGGGAGCAGTTTCCAGCGAGTATCCTGGAGGGATAATGATCCTGGAAACGATTTCCTGCTCGATAGGGCCTATAGCGCCAGAAGGGTTCTCGCAGTACTCGTCCACGAATCCTTTTCCCCCTAATTTTATCAGCCCGTTCTCCTGCTGGACCGCATACCCGGGGAGCACTCCTTCTGCCCCGAGCCTGATCCTGGAAAGATTCCTTTCAAAAAACCATTCGCTTATGCTCATTTCAGGCGCTCTGGACTGGACGAACTCCTCCCGGAAGAGCCTGAACGCGGTCCACACGCTGGAATAGTTAGAGTACTCTTCCGTGAAAGAGTAGTGGTCAGTAAGGTTACTGTCAAGAACATGCGTGTTCTCCCTGACCACCTCGTACCCGAGGGATGGGGAGATCAGGAGCAAGGCCAGCGCAAGCATTCTCTTCATTTTACAACAGCCCGCTTACAGACAGTATCATGAGTATTATCAGCGCGAGTATGACCACTTTTGCCATGTACCCTATTCCACTCTCTTTTCTCACCACTTCGTCTCCCTTCTTCTGGACCCTGCGCAGGTGCCAGGGCGCGTGCGTGAGCAGGAACTGCCTCAAGCCCTTCTCGGTCGCGACCATCCTGGATATCCTTTCAGCCTCGTACACCATTCCTGTGATGAAACCTATTGCGAAGGCTACTGCCAGCTCGTACAACATACTGCCATCACTTCTGGCTCTTCAGTTCCTCCACTTCTTTCTCGAACTCTTCCCTCAGCTTGTCTCCCACGAACTCTCCCTTGAAGTAGTCTACCTTCGCGGCTATCGCTATCTTCCCCGCCAGGCGTCTTGCGATCTTGCCCCTCAGCCTCTTCTTGGCCCCGCTTATCGCGGGGTGAGAGAATATCACACCGTGCTTGGGGCTGGGCACTCCCTTTTTCCTGAGGTGAGCGAACAGCGCCTTTTCCGCCCCAAGAACCTGTATGGTGGAGCTCGGCATTTCAGCAAGCCTTTCCAGGGACCCTGCTATTGAGATGAGCCTGGCCGCTATTGTTGGGCCCACGAGCGCGTTCATGTTAGGTGCTTCTTGTGACACAAGCTCCTCCAGGTATTCCACCAGGGAATCCCTTTCCTCCAGCAGGCCCTCTATCCTCTTCGCGAACCCTATCATTCTTTCAACATCCCTGTCAGGCAAGTCTGCTCCCACGGTCTTCTCCGCGGCTTCAGCCAGCCTGCCGGAATACTTTTCCCTGTACCCCGTGCCCGCTACCGCGCGCACGTAGTCCCTGAGCTCGGGCAGTTCCCTCTCAAGCTCAGGAAAGTACACAGAATACCAGTCCCTCAGCCTTTCAGTGAGGAGGTTTATCGTCCTGTCAAGCTCGTCTATCGTCCTCACTACCTTCACGATAAGGTGGTCCCTCTTATACATGCTTTCCTTCAGTTTCTTCCTGGTCTTCTGCAGGGCTTTCTTCCGCAGTTCAGCGTACTTTGAAGGCATAACAATATTACCATCAGAGTGTTTAATAAAACAGATGCTCTCCCAGAAAAGGCTGTTCAGGATAAGAAGGGAAGTTGAGTGGATTCTCAGACTGCCCTCAGCTGACCGCAAGACCTCTCTGTCCCTGCTGGCCGAAAAAGAAGGCGTTGAATACGAGACCGTGAAAAAGGACATGTACGCGCTGGCCTACGCGGTCATCCCCGGAGGAAAGATTCCAGAGTCATACGAGGCTGATGCGAGAGCCATCCGCGAGGCTATAGAAAAGGGCCTGCTGGACAGGCAGAAGTGCGAGTCAGCAGCCCTGATATTCCTAGAACACGATCCCATTTTTGACCTTGACCGGCTGGGTATAACAGGCGTTGACGACCCGTACCTTGACGAGATCAAGTCCCTTGTCTTAGAGTACGCTGAAAAAACGGCAGAGCTCAAGGCAAAGAGGCTGGGCTGGCATCCTGCCAGGCAGAAGGCAGAGCTCTGGAGGATAGCAGGATCAAAAATACATTCCGAGCTCCCGAGACTGCTGGAGTCCTCCACTCCGGAAGAAGTGCTGAAGAACGTGAGGCGCTTGTGGGAGGAGAACCTCATGCGCGCCCAAGCAGCATGGCACTACGAGCTGGCCCTGCAAGAGCTCAAGAAACTGGCAGAGCATGCTGGATGGGACCACCTGCTCGAAGCAGTAACACGAGACGAGATAACGCTTGACAGCATCACGGTAGAATGGGTTAAAGAACACGCTCCGAAGGACGCTGAATCCACCAGGCGACTGATAAGGTTCTTGAGCCAGGTTACCGCCGCCCGGAAGATTTTTGCAGGCCGGCCGAAACAGTTTTAACTGAAAAGAAAGAGAATCAAGACTCGTATGGCGTACGATCCCTTTTCGGTGGAAAGAAAGTGGCAGAAAGCCTGGGAAGAAGCAGGCCTTGGCAAGGCAGAGCCTGACCCTGGGAAGCCAAAGTTCTTCCTGCACTTCGCTTACCCCGGACCATCAGGATTCTTCCACGTAGGCCACATGAGAGGATACACTTACTCAGACGTGATCGCCCGGATAAAGAGAATGCAAGGGTACAACGTGCTCTTCCCCGTAGGAATTCACGCGACAGGAAACCCTGCAGTCGGTTTTGCCACGAAAGTAAAAAAGAAGGATCCTGTCATGCTCGAGTACCTTAAAGAAAACGGGGTAAGCGAACAGGACATCCAAAAGCTTGAAACTCCGGAAGGAGTGGTGGACTTCTTTGCTGAAGAATACCCAAGAGAATGGAAGTCCTTCGGGATAATCGCGGACTATGGCCGGCTCACGTGCACCATATGGCCTGACTACCAGAAGTTCATAGAATGGCAGTTCAAAAAACTGAACGAGCTAGGGCTGCTCGTGCAAAAACCATACTATGCAACGTTCTGCGTGCGCTGCGGTCCAGTGGCCGTGGACCCCTCCGAGACGGACATCTCAAAAGGGGGGAACGCCAGGAAAGAAGAGTACGTTGCCCTCAAGTTCAAGCTGGAAGATTCTGATGAGTACCTTGTGGCGGTTACCCTAAGGCCAGAAACAGTGTACGGTCAAACGAACCTGTGGATAGACCCTGAAGGAGAATACTCAAGGGTGAGGGTTGGTAGTGAAGTTTGGGTAGTGTGCAAGCAGGCCGCTGAAAAACTGACCTACCAGAAAGATGATGTTGAGATCCTAGGAGACGTTGACCCGAAAGACCTGCTCGGGAAGAAGGCAATAGCCCCAGGAATACACAAGCCAATACCAATCCTTCCAGCCCACTTCATAGACCTGGAGGTCGGGACAGGGGTTGTTACCAGCGTGCCCTCCGACGCTCCAGACGACTACATAGGCCTGAGGGACCTCTGGGAGAACCCGTCAGAACTGGAAAAGTACGGCATAGACCCAGAAGAAGTGAAGAAGATAAAGGTTATCCCGATAATCAAGACCCCCGGGTACTCTGACACTCCTGCCAAGGACGTTGTTGAAGAACTCAGCGTGAAAAACCAGTTCGACAGAGAAAAACTAGAAGAAGCGAAGAAAATAGTGTACTCCAAAGGATTCCATACAGGAGTAATGAACGAGAACTGCGGGAAGTACGCGGGAATGCCTGTTAACAAGGCCAAGGAACTCGTCAAGCAGGAGCTCATCGAGTCCGGAGAGGCTGACACCTTCTGGGACCTCTCGGAAGAAGTGGTATGCAGGTGCGGTTCAAGAGTTGTCATAAAAAAGGTGGACGACCAGTGGTTCATAAAATACTCTGACCCAGAATGGAAAGAAAAGTCGAAAGCGCACGCCAGGAGCATGAGAATACTCCCACCGGAATACTATGAGAGCATGCCCCAAGTGATAGACTGGTACGACGACAGGGCGTGCACCAGGATGGGCACGTGGCTGGGAACAAAACTCCCGTTCGACCAGAAGTGGATAATAGAGCCCATATCAGACTCTACCCTGTACCCTGTGATGTACGTTCTCTCAAAGTACACGAACGCAGGGAAGCTCAAGCCAGAGCACATGACGGAAGAGCTCCTGGACTACCTGCTGCTCGGCAAGGGCAGTCCCGAGGGCCACGGGATCCCGAAAGAACTTGCGGAAGAAATACGCAGGGAATTCGAGTACTGGTACCCGGTTGACCTGAACATCGGCGGGAAAGAGCACAAGACAGTTCACTTCCCCGTTTACGTAATGAACCACGTGGCCGTCCTCAAGCCAGAACACTGGCCCAAAGGAATCTTCGTGCACTGGTGGATAACAGGAAAAGGAGGAAAAATAAGCAAGTCCAAAGGAGGAGCGAGCACCAGCATCCCAGTAATAACAAAGAGGAGGTCGGTGGACGCCCTCAGGCTTTACTACTGCCACTCGGCGAGCCCGTTCGTTGACTCAGAATTCGACGAGGGCACGGTAGAACAGTACGAGGAGCACCTGCAAAAGTTCTACTCTCTCGCCACAGAACTCTACTCTAAGGCGGGCGAGGAAGAAAAAGAGATAGACAAGTGGTTAGAGTCCAGGGTATCAAAAAGGATCGCGGACTCAAAGGAAAGCCTGGAAGAATACAACTTCAAGAGAGTGCTGGACCAGGTTTTCTTCGGGAGCATGCAGGACCTGGCATGGTACCAGAAAAGAGGAGGGAACAACAAGCAGGCCGTGAAAAGAGCCCTGGAGAAGGTGCTCAGAGCACTCTGCCCGTTCGTGCCACACGTCTGCGAGGAAATATGGCACGAGATAGGAAACACGAGCCTCTTATCAGCAGAATCCTGGCCAGAAGTAACACAGGTGGACGAGAAGGCGATAGCCGCAGAGGAAATGGTCCAGAACCTGGCCTCAGACATCCGGGAAATAATCCGGCTCGTCGGCAAAAAGCCTGCGAGGATAGTCCTGTTCGTGGCACCAGAATGGAAGAGAATCGCCTTGGAAAAGGCAAGAGAACTTTCCCCGAAAGAAGTCATCAAAGGGCTCATGCAACTCCCTGAAGTCAGGGAAAAAGGAAAAGAAGGAGTCAAGTACGCTCAGTTCCTGGTCAAGCACATGAAAGAACTCCCAGACACTGTGCTTTCCAGGGACGAGGAAAAGAGCGCACTGGAGTCAGCCTCAGAATACCTCTCAAAAGAGTTTGACGCGGAAGTGCTCGTGCAACTAGCGGAAGAATCAGACAATCCAAAGGCAGGAAACGCTGTTCCAATGAAGCCAGCGGTCTTCCTGGAGTGAGCGGTCCCATGAAAGAAGAGAAAGTGATCAGGGTGCACGCTTTCTTCTCAGGCCTTGTACAGGGAGTTAACTTCAGGTACTACACTGCCATTAAGGCAAGAGAACTGGGAGTCAGGGGCTGGGTGAAAAACCTGTCTGACGGCAGGGTCGAGGCAGTGTTCGAGGGGCCTGAAGAAAGCGTGAAGCAAGTGCTCGAGTACTGCAGGCGCGGTCATCCGATCGCAAGAGTCGAGTCAGTAGAATTGAAGGAAGAAACGCCCCTGGGAGAAGAAGATTTCAGGATAGTCTATCACTAGCCTTTTAGCAGGGAGGACACGTACCTTTCCGTGCCTTTTATCACGAGCCCCTTGTTTCCAAGAGTTGTTGGAATGCTGGGAACCGAAAACGTTTTTTCCTTACGTATTCTAGTCTGAAGGTATTCGGAAAGCCTGCGGATCGCGAGATCCAGTCTCTCTTCCAGCGTTTCAGGAACATATTCCTGTACTTCCTCCTCTAGCACGTGTTCTATTATGTGCTTTTCAGGGAGCTGTATCCAGGCTTTTTTCACTTTTTCGGGTTTTAGCACGTGACCGAACACGTTAGCAGAAGGCCTGTTCACGAGTTTTCCTCCCATGACCACGACCAACGGTTTTTTGAGAGTTCCCAGGTTGTACAATCGGAAAAAAGAGTCCTTCCAGGCGAACGCGTCAAATCCCCAGCCCCTGAACAAAGGAACCCTTCTCTCGTTTATGAGCTCTAGCTTGAACAGGATCTCGTGGTACTCCTTGTTGCTCACGCTCTTTTTCTCAGACTCCTGCATTTTCGGGAGCGTGTTGATTTCCATGCTCTTTCTCTGGGAGAAATCTTTTCTGATGCCAAGCAGTTCACTCACGGTGTCCCTGAACAGTCTCTTCTTTTTCTCGTCAGGAACTCTTTTGGGAAGGAGGGCCAGCAGAGAATACCCCCTGGGAATGTTCGTTCCAAAATTTTTTCCCAGCCCCGCGATCTCCAGCAGGGACTCCGGGGTCACATTCTCTATGAACAGTTGAGAGGATACAGGGAACTGGTCGGCAAACCCCTCGGATTCTAAAAAAAGCGCGACCATGTCCTCGGCTATTACTCTCGAGGCCTGTTCAAAGAACTTCAACCCTACCATCCTCTGACACTCTCACGTCTTTCCCCAGCAGGCGAGAGGCTTCTTCCGGGCTTATCCTGACGCAGGGTATTCCAAGTTCTCTCAGGTAAATCCCAATGTGCGACAGGAAACCTCCTTCTGTTATTATCACTCCCTTGCCTTTGCTCAATGCGAGAAGCTCCTTCAAGCTACTCTTTTTTGGCTCGAGCAGTACTATTCTACCGTTTAAGTCCTCCTCGTCCCGGAACAGTACTACTTTACCTGACGCTATTCCAGGAGAAATCACTTTTCCTTGAAGGATCTTCTTTGTCGTATGAATCACCCTCTTTGAGGATGTTTAATGCTAACTTTTTATATTTTACCACCTGAGGCCATACCCATTTTATGAGTTGACTTTCATACTTGCAGTTGGGTGGATGCGCCATTATATTGCCTGAAACATATGCTAGAAATGGGCAGCTTCCTCCTTGACAAAGATTTTTTGAGAACAGAAAGCAGGATGAACATTCTTTCTTTAGTTTGCTAACTCGATTGTTCAGCAAAGATATTACAGGGGCTTCAAAGGCTTTTTCTAAAGTATTTATTTTAGAGAGATCAGCTAATTTAAAGAAATTATTATCTAGACTTGATGTCCTGTTACATATGCTGATGCTACCGTCCCAGTCTACTGAAAGGTAATGTTTGGTTAACATGCATCCTGGGCTGAAGTGGCAGTAAGGAAGAGGTCTGTTGAAAATGATTGATTGAACTATTCTATAAAATGTAGGTATGTTTATGGGGTCAGTGTCGTTACTCCAACATTTAAATAGATTTTTCATAAACTCAATATATTCTTGATGAGAAACATGTATCTCGTCAAAATTTTTTACGGCGTTTCCTGAATAAACAAGAGGACTAGGTTGTAATCCAATTCCTTCTTCTTTAAAGAAATAATATATATCTTCTGCCCGGTTAACGTGATATCTTGTAATAACAATAATTGCTCCGATTGTTTTTTGTGTTTTTTAAGCATTCTTAAATTTTTTAAAACTTTTGTATGAGTTCCCTTGCCTTCATAATCTACTCTTAAAAGATCATGAATTTCTTTTGGTCCATCTAAACTAGAAGAAACATATGTGTGATATTTAGAAAAAAGAGAAACCCATTTTTTGTTAAGTAATGTTGCATTTGTTTGAATTTTTACTTTTAAAAACAAATTTTGATTGTTTAGTGCGTTAAAAATTTCTTTTAATGCTTTTTTATATTTTTCTAAACCCCAAAGAAGAGGTTCTCCTCCATGAAAAAGAATTTCTAAAGTGGATATTTTATTTTTGATTATATATTCTTTTGTCATTTCAATAAGTTTTTGAAAAAGTTCGAATGACATTTCTTTTTTATCTTAGTGAGGAACATAACAATATCGGCAATTAAGATTGCAAGCATTTCTTACGGGTCGTATCATTAATGATAAAGTTTTAGACATATTATTCACTTAATATCTATCAACATAATCTACTCCTGCCCAATTATCATCATAATGATCAATATATTCATCAATATAATTATCATCATATTCATCTTCATAAATATTATTAAATTTCATAATTTTTTAAAAAGAAAAAATACTTTTTATAATAAAAGGCGGACAAGAAACATTTTTTGAATCCATTTTTATACCCCCTTTTTAAATTTTTGATTATATCTTTTATTTTTTTAAAATAAAAAATTTTCTGCCGGGCCCAGTGGGATCCGAAAGGGAAGACACCTGTGGTTTCATACCAGGAATTTCCAATTCCGGGATGATTCGGAAAGGCCTTTGCCTTTCCGATACTTCCCTTTACTCTCTTCCCTTCTTCCAAGGGAAAGGGGTAATAGGGGAATACCAAAAGGCGAAGCCTTTTGGATTATCTAAGAACCCAGGGGGCTCTTGGTATAAAACCGTAGGTTGTCCCTGTCAGCGGGCCCACCGGGATTCGAACCCGGGTCACAAGCTCCGGAGGCTCGCATTCTGTCCAGGCTAAACTATGGGCCCCTCCTGCATCACGGTTAGGATGAGGCGGGAGAGTGCTCAGCATTTTTGATCTCGAGGCCAGCGCGTTGACCACTCCGCCATCCCGGCGCTAACGCCGGGAGTGGGATTCGAACCCACGAGGGCAAAAGCCCACTGGCTCGCTCGTCTGACCAGGCTTTTCAGAAAAGCACTCTCCCAAGAAAAGTTTTGGTCCCGGCGTTTTTATTACTTTTCCTAATCCTGGAAAAGAAGGAATGGCGGGCCCAGTGGGATCCGAAAGGGAAGACACCTGCGGTTTCTCCCTCTACCCTCTTCCCTTCTTTAGGTAAAGGGAGGCTCATAAGGGGATACCAAAAGGGCGTTGCCCTTTTGGATCATCCAGGAACCTTTGGTTCCTGGTATGAAACCGTAGGTGCCCCTTATTCGGGTGAGGAGGGTAAAGAAAAATTTAGAAGGGAAAGGGGTAATAGGGGAATACCAAAAGGCGAAGCCTTTTGGATTATCCAAGAACCCAGGGGGTTCTTGGTATAAAACCGTAGGTTGTCCCTA
>JAJSAI010000032.1 GCA_024274695.1 archaeon
CACTGACTTTTTCCTGCCTATGAAAATCTTCCCGTCCTCTTCCAGCACGTCCAAGGGCTCTGAAGATGCTGCCGTGAAAACCATCTGAAATAAAAAAGAGTCAGGAGTTAAAAATCTTGTGGAGGGAAAGAGAGCATGATCTCCGAGGAGTACGTTAAAAAACTGCTAAGGAAAAAAGGGTACACCGAGGAAGAAGTAGAAGAAATACTCAAGGGCCTGGAAGAAGGCAAGAGGAAGATTCACAGCGTGATAGACGAGAGCAAAAAAACAGGCCTCATAACAGAAAAGGAGGCTGAAGAGGACAAGATATACATGGAAAAAATGTTCGTTTCTAACGTGGTGGAATCACTGCTGTCAGTAAAGAACCCGAGAAAAGGGTTTAAGGGATTCCAAGAGTACATGAGGGACTTTGACTCTCTCGCGAGAGAAGTGTGGGAGGAAGACCTGAGGGACAGGCTCATGAATCCCATAAAAATCAGAGGAGACGTTCAAGAAGAGTTCGCGTACAAGATGCGGCGGAAGCAGAGGTTCTGGATAGAAGGGAGCCCGTTTTTCCAAAGACCTCCTGAAAAAAGAGAGTATGTCCCAAGAGAAGAAGTAATGCCCAAACCGTGGATGGGCGGCGCGTTCAAGGGGAACATAGGAGGAATACTCGAGAGAATACTGAAAAAAAAGAAGAGGAAGTGAGAGGAGGAAAGAATGTACGTCCTGGAGAAGATAAGGGAAGATGTCAAGGAAAGCGTTGAAAAAGCATGCGGGTTAGACCTAAAGCCAAGCATGCTGTCAGAACCACCCTCCCCTGAACTAGGAGATATTAGCACTAGTGTCGCGTTCGCGCTCGCCAAACAGGAGAAAAAAAGCCCTGCTGAAACCGCAAGGGACATTCTGGAAAAACTTGAATCACCTCCTCTGATCCGAAAGACCAGCACAGCAGGCCCGTACATCAACTTCTACATAGACTGGGAAAAAGCGGGGAAGAAAGTGCTGGAAGAAGCAAGAACCCCCGAGTACGCTTCATCTGACGAGGGCAAAGGAAAATGGATAGTCATAGACTATTCTTCTCCGAACGTGGCCAAGCCAATGCACATCGGTCACATGAGGTCAACAATAATAGGAGATTCTATTCACAGGCTGTACAAGCGCCTTGGATATTCTGTGCATAGGGTGAACCACATCGGAGACTGGGGAGTGCCCTTCGGAAAACTGATAGCAGCGTACAAGAAGTGGGGTGACGAGAGGGAACTGGAAAAAGACCCGATACACTACCTGGTGGGACTGTACGTGAGGTACAATCAGGCAGAAGAACAGGACCCGTCACTCAAGCAAGAGGCGATAGAGTGGTTCAGAAGACTTGAGTCAGGAGACCCTGAAGCTAAAAAACTTTGGGAGAGGTTCAAGGCGCTCAGCATCAGAAAATTCGAGGAAATATACCGTGAGCTAGGAGTAGAATTCGACTCGTACAAGGGAGAAGCATACTACGCCTTGAACGAGCTAACCAACCGGATAGTAGAGGAGGCTCTCGAAAAGGGAGTTGCGGTAGAAGAAGATCCCGGAACGATAATCGTGCCCCTGGAAGAACATGGGCTCGTTAACGCAAGACTAGTCGAGAACGGCAGGACCCTCTACATTACAAGAGACCTAGCCGCTGCGAAGGAAAGGTGGGAGGAGTTCAAGTTCCAGAAAAACCTGTACGTCGTCGCAGTAGAGCAAGAAACGCACTTCAACCAACTGCGCAAGATACTAGAACTCATGGGCTACGAGTGGTGGAAGGACTGCGTGCACGTCAAGTTCGGCATGATGAGCCTGCCCGAAGGGAGAATCAGCACCAGGAAAGGAAAGTACGTCGAGCTAAAGCAGGTTCTTGATCTTGCCGTGGAAAAGGCCAGGGAAATAATAGAAGAGAAGAACCCTTCCCTAGAAAACAAAGAAGAAACAGCCAAGGCAGTGGGAATAGGCGCTCTGAAGTTCGCTGACCTGTCCCAGAACAGGATAAAGAACATCGTGTTCGACCCTGACAAGATGATCTCCTTCGAGGGAGACACAGGACCATACCTGCAGTACGCGCACGTGAGATGCTGCGGGATACTCGAAAAAGCAGGAAACTCAGCGGAAACAGACGTTGACATGAGCGGGCTCGAGCCCGCTGAAACAGAGCTTGTCAAAAAACTAGCTGAGTTCCCTGAGATTGTGAAAGACGCGGCGCACAAGCAAGAGCCGCACAGGGTTGCCCAGTACCTGCTAGAACTATCCCACCAGTTCTCAGCCTTTTACGAGTCCCTCCCTGTACTGAAAGCAGGAGAAACGGAAAAGGGAAGGAGACTCGCCATGGTGGACGCCACCCGGAACGTGCTAAAGATCGGCCTTGAGCTTCTGGGAATACACGCTCCCAGCAGGATGTGAAAACCCTTAAAAACCCTTTTCATTCAAAAAAAGATGAAGAAGGGCCCATAGCCTAGTCAGGATAGGGCGGCGGCCTTCTAAGAGCCAGTTACGCCTGGCGGCGTAAAGCCCTCGGGGAAAGCTCGGAGCCAGCCGCAGATCGTGGGTTCGAATCCCACTGGGCCCGCTATAGGGACAACCTACGGTTTTATACCAAGAACCCCCTGGGTTCTTGGATAATCCAAAAGGCTTCGCCTTTTGGTATTCCCCTATTACCCCTTTCCCTTCTAAATTTTTCTTTACCCTCCTCACCCGAATA
>JAJSAI010000002.1 GCA_024274695.1 archaeon
CTTTACCCTCAGCACCTCCTTCTTGCTCTTGAAGATTCTCTCCTCCCACGCTTCCTGGGTGGCGTCCCACGTTCTGAAACTCCTTTTGATCCTCTCGTACTCCTCTAACGGAAAACCCTTTTTCACAATCCCAACTTCTTTTACTTCCTTCTCTTTCAGGTATTCTGTCACCCTCCTTTTGACCTCTACCCCCTCTGGCTTAACGGGCTCCCGTGTGAACAGCACCCTTCTTTTTTTGTCCCACGCGACTAACCCGTTAACACGGACTCCTGCAATGTGCTGGCACCAGCCCTCTCCGTACGCGAGTATCATAGGATCATCTCGCCTTCTATCATAACGTCTGTTTCTCCTGCCTGCACAGTGGGCTTGAGCAGGATCATGTCCCAGTGCAGGCCTGCCTTGACCTTGCCCCCGAAGTAGTAGTCAGAGCCTATCGCAAAGTGCACGGTGCCCAGCATTTTCTCTTCCTCGAGAATTCTTCCACTGAGCCTAGCGTTCGGGTTCAGGCCGATCCCGAACTCTGCCAGGTGAGTCGCGTTCTTCACGCTCTTTATCTTCTTCCAGAACGCAGGGTCTCCCTCCACCTCCCTGACGGTACTGTTCTTAATGTACAGTTTTGTCCTCGGCCTCGCGTGGGGGAAATGGTCTATTACTATGACCCCGTTCGCGTCCGCCGGGATCCCGAACACTTCTCCCGCGGGAAGGTTCCCGTACGCTCCGGGTTCGGTTAGGCGCCCGTCGTCCACTATAGCGTGTTTTATCTTGAACACGATGTTGGTTCCGGTGGGCGTGGTCACCCTGACCTTGCCCTTTTTTTCCAGCAATCTTCTTATTCTGTCTCCCAGGCTGGTCATGCGCTTGTAGTCCACGTCCAGGGCCCTCGCGAACATCTCCGCGGTTATCCCGGGCATGCTCGCCACCCTCGCCCCGTTCTCGGTCGCCTTCTTCCTTGCCTTCGTGTGAGTGAGCGAGAAGGTCGTCGGGCACACCACAGCACTGCACTCTTTCATTAGCCTCGCGATCCCTGGCGCAGGCTCTCTCCCGTGATCTCCTGTCGGGGGCATGCTCACGAAGAACCCTTTTTCTGACACCATCCTGCCTGCCTTGAACAAAGCCTCTGCCACGTTCTTGTCAGCAGAGTGGTCAGTGAGCACGAGAAAGGATTCTCCTGGCTTTAGTCCTAGCAGCTGCCACGTTTTCTCCGCGGGTCTCAGAAGGCTTGCCTTCATGCCTGCTAAAAAAGGACTCCGGGTTTTTTATTGGTTTTGCAGTCCCCTACTTTTCAGGCCTTTTCGGCGTCTTTTTAGTAAAGTATTCCATGAATTCGTTCCGGGAGAGTTTACTTTGACGTATTATAGAGGAGAGGGTTCCTGGAGGAATTTCGTTATAGTAGGGGACTATGACCACCGCAGTGACTTTGTTCTTCTTCTTTAGCCGAATGTGACTTCCTTTTCTGCCTACTATTTTGAATCCCTTGCGTGTCAAAAACAGGATTACTTCACGTGCTGATAGGACTGGCAGCTTTGACATTCACTTCGACCTTCGTATAATAAACTTCTGGTTTTTCAGGTATTCTTACATCCTCGTCTTCAAGGTAGAGTTCTATTGCTTCTTTCAGGTTAGAAACAGCTTCCTCAATTGTCTTGCCCTGGCTGGCCACGTCAAGCTCCGGGCACCATGCTGAATACCAGTCCCCTTCTTTTTTTATCACGGCGCTAAACTTCATGCGTTTACTTGGGCCGCGGATTAATTTAAAGCTTTTCCAGAAGCCTGTTCGGATTCAAGGTCTGCAGTCAGTCTGGCAAAAAGTATTAAATATCCTCCCGCCTTACTGTTTTTCATGCCCGTTCTCATAAACTTCAAGATCTGTGATAACGTTCCCGAGTGTAACGGGATCCAGGCATGCCCTACTGGAGCGCTTTACTGGGATGATGAGAAAAAGACTCTCGCGGTGGACGAGAGCAAGTGCATTCTCTGTGGAGCGTGCGAGAGGGCGTGTGAGGTCGGGGCGATCCGGGTTGCCAGGACCCAGGAAGAGTACGAGAGGATAAAGAAGGAGATAGAAGAGGACCCGCGCACTGTGGCAGACCTGTTCGTGGACAGGTACGGGGCAATGCCCGTGGAGCCAGCGTTCAGGATAGAACACGGGTTTGACGTGGAGGTGCTCCAGTCTCCCAAGCCCACGGTGGTAGAACTTTACAACGATGATTCCATTCAGTGCCTGATAAAATCGGTCCCAATAAAGCACTTGTTCCAGGGCAGGAACATCAAGTACCGGAAGACGGAGGCCACGCCTGAGTTAATGCAAGAGTATGGGATCAAGCAATTGCCCTGCCTATTGTTCTTCAACCAGGGCAGGCTGGTCGGGAAAGTAGAAGGCTATTATCCTCGCGAGCGCGAGCAAGAGCTGAAGCGGAAAGTGGACGAGATAATGGAGAGGCTGGAGTGACCGAGGCTGATGAACCCGAGTTCCAATAAGTCTTGGAAGAAGCTGGGCCAGGCAAGAGGCTCGTGATAATACGGACCGTTCGCGTTAGACGGGTGAACAGGGGCACGCTCACCCACCCCAAGTTTGATGCGCTGGCCGACCGCCTCAAGAGAAGGGTTTCAGGATTTCTCACAGCAAAAGGAGCCAGCGCCAGGACAGCTGATAGGATCGCCAATGTAGTGTGGACGGTAATGCTTTTTGGAGCGCTTTTCATCATGCTTCCGTTTTTGGAGTTCTCTAGGCCCTGACCCTGCCTTCCTCAGCGTGGTTCCCTATCAGCGTGGTCCTATCCGCACTCCAGTACTGTGCTGTCAGGGACTACAGCAGAACTTACTCTGGATTTTCTTTGCTCGCGTCCGTAACCATCATGCTCGCCTTTGCTTTCAGGACCGTTTCAGGACTGGGGCCGGACGCGGGCATGTTCTTAAGTTTTATTATGCTGGGGTATGTGATGCTAGGAGCAGTGAGCTGGGATCCGAGCGTGCCGGAGTCCTACAAGAAGGCCTTTACACTCTGCTCTCACGTGATGAACCTGTCCTTGCTGTCGATCAGCGCGTACCTCTTCCTGACAGGTTGGCCCTGCTTAGCGTGCTAGCAGGAGTGCCTTGAACGTCTTCCAGTTTATTGCAAGGTGCAGTACCGCGACCAGAGTGAACAATACTCCTGCGTACCAGTGGAGTGACTCAAGACCCTCCTTGGAAAGCCCGAGGACGTTCCAGTCGGATGCTTTGGCAATCCTCCCGGACGGCGCGTTCAGTAATAGCACCCCTGTAACAAACACTACAATTAGGAGCAATACCAGGGCGATGTCTATAATTGCTCTGCGTTTCATTTTCTCATCCTCCTCCGCATGTTTTCAGTAGTTCTTCTGCGGTCATCAAGTAGGTTAGCGGAACGGGTATTTTCCCTTCCCCTCGTTTTACGACCACGTGCGCGCTCAGGACCTGCGCGCCCGTTTCTCTGAGAGCATTGTACACATTTATAATACTTCCTCCTGTTGTGAACACGTCGTCAACGATCGCGATGATATCGTGTTTCCCTGGCGTGTACCCATCAATGAGGGATTGCTTTCCTCTGTCCTTTAGAGAGTCTCTTACCAAGCAAAGCTTTAACCCTTGCTCTATGGATATTGTGGTGGCCAGGGGAATTCCTCCGTGCCCTCCTGCGGCCACGCAGGTGACTTTTTCGCTCATGCTCTTGTACAATTCCCCGGCAATCTCTTTTAGTAGGCCAGGATTCCCGTAGGCTTTTTTCACGTCCAGGTAGTACTCGGATTCTCCAGCATGTTTCAGGCGCACTTTCCCTTTGTACACTATTCCTTCTCTGGCAAGCTTTTCAGCCAGGCTCGGCACGAGTTCTCACCTTCCTCTCGTAATAGAACATGTACACGTGCGCGATTCCCGCGTGCTGCCCGAAGTAGTCCAGCGCGAACGCTCTGAGCTTGGCTTCGGACACGGGCTTTCCGGAAAAGTATTCCCTTTGGAGCGCGCGCTTGAGCCACACGTCCATAGGGAACGCGTCTGGTTTTCCCAGGCCGTACAAGAGTATGAGATCGGCCACCTTGGGCCCGATTCCCGGGAGCTTGACGAGCTCTTGCCGGGCTTCTTGGGTGCGCATTGCCTTGAACTCTTCTGGCACGAGCTCGCCCGTCGCGAGCAGCCTGGCCATTTGAAGCACGTACTTGGCGCGGTAGCCCAGCCTGCACTTGCGCTTCAGCTCTTCTTCTGAAGCCCGCGCGAGAGCCTGCACATTGAGCGTGCGCCCATTCCCGTAATTGGTTTTCAGAAGACGTTCCATCCTGTTGATGTGGGTTATGCTCGTGTTTTGCGTGACGAGCGGTTCTATGAACGCCCAGACGAGGTCCAAGCGCCGCATTGGCCTGATGCCCTTCCCGAAACGCAGGCAGTTCTGCATGTACTCATCGTGTTGGAACTCGTGATAGAATTCTTCCAGAGGGTATTCCGCCCACAAGTGGTACAGCAGGTCTTGGGAGACGCGCTTGTCTGTCACCAGCCTGTCAGATTCAAGCCTGACCAGAACACTTCCCTTTTCAGGAGGTTCCCACTCCCACTCCCTTCCTTTTTTCTTCCACCGGTCTACCGGGTACTGGTCAGTGGCGATTGTTTTCTTGAGGTCCAGGCCCCCGTTGAATGCGCTCAGCCTGATCTCATGCATTCAGCCTTCTTACTGCCGGCAGGTTTTTAAGCCTTTGGCAAAAATATATATTACATTGTATTACATATCATTACGGGTGAGTTAATGGCGGTTCTGGTCAGTGTAAGAATACCTGAGAATCTGAATAAAAGGATCAAGGCTCTAGCAAGGGCTTTGGACAGGCCGAAGTCATACATTTTCAGAAAAGCCCTGGAAACCTACTTGGACGAGTATGCAGACTATTTAATTGCTCTGGAGAGGCTAAAGAACAAGAGGGACGAGGTTATCTCTAGTAAGACGCTGAGGGAGGAGCTTGGTCTATCAAATAAAATACAAAAGGTCGGTCGTAAAAGATCTTAAGAACATTGCTTCTGGCGAGAGGGAACGGATTCTTGACAGAGTAGAAGAAATTTTGTCAGAGAACCCTTTCAGGGGAAGGGCTCTCAAAGGTCGTTTTAAAGGATTATACCGGTTGAGGGTAGGCAGTTTCCGTGTCATATACTGTATTGAGGAGAATAGTGTCATTGTACTTAGGATAGCGCACAGAAGAAAGGCATACATTCAATCGTTTTCCATTTTGCTGATAATGTTTTCCAACCCTGCAGCGTTTTCCGCTTCTTCTATTTTCACTCCTATTTTTTCAAGGTATGACCTGAGTTCTGGCTGGAGGCCGTTGGGGTTAAAGGGAGAATAAGCTATGACAGTGTAGGGGAAGCGTGTTCCTGCCCTGGCGAGGGGATGGATTTTTTCAACCCTTGCCGCAACACCTGGTTTGGCGCCCTTGACCAGCTTGTACAGGTATCCTGCGTACGCGAGTTCTCCCGCGCTCCCAAGGCTTGTTCCCAGGTAAAGCAGGGCGTCTCCCATGAGCCCGATGATCAGGTCGTGCTTGTACCAGTCCCCGGTATCCACGGTCTCGTCAAACAACCCTTCCTCTTGTAAGAATGGCTCTAAATGTTTGGTGCCAAAGGTTCTGTCTGACAGTGGGGCAAGAGCAATGCATTTCTTTCCTCCTGTTTTCTTGTATTCTCTCGCCACGTGCACAGGCACTCCCCTGTCCGGCAATAGCCCTATCTCGACCCTGGTAGAAGAGAGTGCCCTGGCAATTCCTTTCACGTGCTCCCAGTACTCTGATTCTTTCATCCCGAGCAGTCTCGTGAAATGGTACTCTGTATCCCCTGGGCCGATTAGCACGAGCCTCATTCTTCGCTCAACCCCCCTTCAAGGTAGTGCTTGGTTTTGTCGTTCGTGCTCTGGTACCGTCTGCTTATCCAGAACTTGTATCCTTCGTTCGTTTTTTCTATCTTGTTTACTCTTATGACTATTCCCAGGTGCTCAAGGTGCCTGATGAACTCCTGCCCTAGCTTTTTGCTGGGCACGGTTATCCTGAAGTCTTCTGTGACCTCTCTCCCGCTGGCGATTTCCTGAATGGTCTGCACCATTGGGAGCATGATGCTCTTGCCCAGCCTGGCAGCCTCTTCTTCAAGCGCTTTTCCCTCAAGCCCTAGTTCCCAGGCCTGGAAGGCTTCTCTGACTATTCTCCTAAAGAAGAAGGCCTGCCCGTAGTCAGAATAGAACCTGAACGCGTACTCTAAGTCTCTGTTCGTGTTCTGGTTGCTCGTGTACTTTATTATTGTCCTGCTGTCAGGAGATTTTAGCACTACTCCCTCTCTGCCTTGGTCTCCTAGTTTCCTGACCTCTGTCAAGAGCTTTTTCCAGTCACTCGGTTTGAACAAACCGAGTAAGGGAACTTGTTTCACACCATGCTCTTCGAGAACGGTCCTGCGTTCTTCTACCGGCAGGGGTTTGTTGGTCTTCTTGTCCCTGACGTCAAAAATATAGTACCCGAACTCTTTGGCTTCAGGATAACTTTTTTCCTGGTATGGGTTTTCTAGCCCGATTACTTCTCCGCATAACACTTTTTCAGGATTCTCTTCCAGGAATTCTGTTACCTGTTTTTCTTGTCTTTTTATCCTTTCGGTGGTATAGGGGCAGATGATCCCGCCTCTTGTGAGAGAGTACTGTTCTCCTCCCACGAGCACTGTTCTGACATTGTACCCGTCAAGCTTTTCCTCTGCGTAAAACCCATCAGGAAAGTACTTTCTGAGGCCCTCCTTGAGAGTGTACAGTCTTCTTATTTTCGGGAACCCCTGTACTATCTCCCGTTCCTCGGGGAATACCACCGTTCCCTTAAGGATTTTCCCGTGCTTGTGCCTGAACCTGTAGTACGGTTGGCCGTATTCTATCCTTTGGATAACATCTCTTTTCATGAGCCAGTATACCTTTTTGACCGGGAGCCCGGTCAGCTCCGCGACCCTCTTTATTTCTTTGTCCATGGTGGTGTCATGCTCCTTTTCATTTGTGAAGCGCATATTGTGCAGAGTCCTGTTTCAGGGTCATAGTGCTGTGAGCACACTCTCCTGCCGCACTTCCAACAGGTATATAAACTTCTGCTGGGTTTACCACATATATCGCAAGTTCCGATAACGTCGGTCATTCGGGGGAATGAGGGTTGAGAAACTTTAAATTGTTTTCGTTGTTCGGAATCGAACTCGAACTCCACTGGTCTTTCGTGCTGTTCCTGGCACTGCTGCTCATACTAGACTGGGCGTTCGCCCTTCTGTTGTTGTTCGTGTTCTTGTTTGTCACCTTGCACGAGTTTTCTCATGCTCTGGTGGCCATGAAAAGGGGGATTGTCGTGAAAAAGGTTATCCTGCTCCCTATAGGTGGGATGGCGGTCATGGACCTGACGAACATAAAGCCGAAGGACGAACTTCTCATGGCCGTGGCCGGGCCTGCCTTCAATTTTGCCATGATGCTCTTAGTTTATCTCGTAGCGTCAGCGTATCATATGCCTTTAATGCAGTGGTTTGATGCTTTCCTGTCGGAGGGTGTTCCAGGACTCTCTGTTTTCGAGTTCGCGGTCTTTTACTCTTTCTGGGCGAACTTTATCCTGGGCGTGTTCAACTTTTTCATTCCCGCATTCCCCTTGGACGGGGGAAGGATACTGCGGGCTTTGCTTTCCGTTAAGCTCGGACCCCTCAGGGCTACTTTGATCGCAAGAAACATTAGCATTCTTCTTTCGGTGCTGATGATAACCCTGGGGTTCGTGGCGGGGAACGTGTGGCTGATCGTCATAGGCCTTTTCCTGATCTTTGGAGCGTCTTCAGAGTACGAGTCCCTGCGCGTGCTTAAGATGATAGAGGGTTATACTGCAGGGGACCTTCTTTCTAAGTTCTTCCTCGTTGTAGAATATGACGATCCCCTGTCCGAGGTCGTCCGGAAAATGCTTTACTATCACACTACCTCCGCTCTTGTCAGAGCAAGGGGCAAGGGAGTTAGGGTGGTGAGCATTTCACAGATAAACAAGATTCCAAGGGGAGAATGGAGCCTCGTACCTGCCGTGAAGGCCTCTGTTTACGTCCCGCCAGCCTCTCCAGGCTCTTCCCTTGAGAGCGTGCTGAAGAGGATGAACAAGTACGATGTTGGGCTTGTGCCCGTGGTTTCCGGAGGAAGGATAATCGGTGTTGTTGACAAGAACGCTGTGGAAAGCCTTGTGAGGCTGAAGGAGTTGCTCTCATGAGGATAGAACTCGCTCCTGATGTTCAGGACAAGATTCACCTGATAACGCGGGTGCTCAGAGAAGATTTCGCCCACGTTGACGCGAGGAAGGTAATAGCGATACGGAGTTACGGGACCAAGAACAATGCGGTGGCGAGAATCTGGGAGCTTCCGAGGGTGTGGCAGGTTGCACTGTTATTGGAACCCCACTACGTTATAGAGGTCATATCAGAAAGGTATGACAAGCTCCCAGAGCCCGAGAAGGATAAGACCATAATCCACGAGCTGTTACACATCCCGAAAACGTTTTCAGGCGCCCTCGTCCCTCACAGGTGCTTCGGCAAGCTGAGGGTTGGCGAGAGGAAAGTCAAAAAACTTTATGAAAAGTATTCTGTGTTATTGGAAGGCTCGTGTAACATATTATTGTAGGTTTCTGGCCTTGCTTTTCATTTCGTTGAGTGCTTGTTTCACTGTCTCAGCATTTGTGGTGTACACCTTTATTCCCTTCTCTTGGAGCAAGTTTACTGCCTTCGGGCCTATTGCTCGGCATAATACAATTTTTACTCCCTTTTTTTCTAAGAGTTCAGGAGGGAGTCCTGATCCTCCCATGTGCTCGCTGGTATTGTCTATGATCTCCACAGTGTTTTTGTCCTCATCGATGATTGTGTATGTCTTGCTCCTTCCAAAGTGGTAGGCTATTCTTTCCTCAAGCCCTTTTCTTCCTTCGGTGGGTATAGCGATTCTCATCCCAGGATCACTTCTAGCGCTTGCTTTACTGTAATACCGCCTAGCTCTCGATAGGACATGCCCTTTTCTTTGATGGCCTGCATCATGTTTGGACCGAACCTTCCGCTTACGACCATGTCCACTCCTTCGTTTGCAAGCATTTTGGTCACTCCGTATCCTGCTCCTCCACTTCCTCTGGTGAACGGGTTCCTGATTTTTTTCACCAGTTTTTTGTCTTCGAATATGAGGTACCATGGTGCTCTGCCTGCTGTAGGACAGACAGGTGAGTCTATGGACTCTCCTTCTGATGCTATTGCTATCCTCATTTTGTTACCTCCAGTATTTTTTCAGTCAGCCAACCGGCAATAAACGACAGAAACACTGTAACAAATGTTAAGACTGCTGCGTATTTCACTCCGAAGTAGAAGATGAGTAAGGGCATGAGAGGGATTTTCACAGCTCGGTTGTAAAGGAAGTTTGCTAAGAGCGCGTCCCTGACTCCATGTTTCTTGAGCTCGCTTAAGAGAGGGTACCACATGTATATTGGTCCCGTTGACAGGATCCCTGAAACAGTGGTTATGATCCAGCCTCTTGCACCGGATTCTTTTCCCATGTATCTCGCAAGGCTATTTGGTTTGATGTAGTAGTTCATGACTGCGCTGACGCCTATGATCAGCACAAAAACTGGCACAAGTTGTCCAAGGATGTTTGCCGCAAAACTTAGGGCAGGAGATACCTTGTCAGGCGCGATGATAAAAGTGACACCGTATGCTACGAGGACTGCTAAAAGAAAGTACCAGCCTGTATAACTTTTCTCGCTTGTCATAATATGTTCACCAGCACAAATGTCATTAGCGCTCCAACTATTGACAGCAGGAACGCGACGGCGTTCCTGGTCAGTGCAAATCTTTTGCCTAGGAGTATTGATTCTGCGGGCAGTTGTACAATCCCCACGGTCACCCATGCAAGCAAGAAGCTTGTTACAGTGACAAGCCCTACACCCTGTTTTATCAGCTCTCCTCCTATAACATAGCTTGTCACAGGATTTCCCGCGAGAATACTTCCTAAAGCACCTCCTATAAGAGGTCCAATGATCATACTATTGGAAAGCACTCCGGCCACTGTTTTGCTCGGTACTATGGCCTTGGTCAGGCTTACTAGGAGTACTACTCCCAGAATTACGGGTAGGGCATTCCAAATACTTTTTATTGCTTTAAACACTGCGTTCTTCCAGGACCTGGCAGAAACCATATTGAATAATTATTCAGTTTGCTATCTAAAGGTTTCGGCCATTTTTAGCGTAACTTTTAAATACGCTCTTCTCTTTTTTCATTTTCATGGGTACACTCCTCGAGTTCATAGAGGCTCAGGAAAAGAGCCATTCCAGGTTGGGCGTTAGGAACCTGCACAAGCTGAAGCAGGTTTATGGTACGGGAATCAGCCAGCAGGACTTTGAGTTCCAGCTTAAGGCCGTTCTGAAGCTTATTGATTCCGCCAAGCCCAAGAGCCTTTCCGTGAACGTTGATCCTGAGTACACTAAGATAAGCAAGCTGGAGTTCAAGCCCACGATCTCAAGACCGAACTTTGTGTTCAGGGACAGGTTTGACAAGCCTTTTTCAGGATGGTACACTCCTACCGTGTACGTGCCTCAGACGAATTCTGTCACTTCCCTGAATCCCGACTTCCTGTTCTTCAGGGGAGACTTGGACTGCATGTACAGGATAGAGCCTGAGTTCAGGAGAGAGCTTTACTCGTACGAGTTCCTGTCGGACCAGATGCTGAGAAAGCTTAGCATGAAACTGCTGTCAAGAATGCATCCAGTGCACCTTGCTGTTTTCGCCCGGAGGAGGTTTTATGACAGGGGCCTGGCAGAAATAAAGGCAGTCCAGTTCTATCTGAGGCCTAGGACTATGCTCGTGCTCTCAGAATCCGAGCTTTCCACAATGTTCAAGATGGGCTTGCCCGTGAATACCAGGTTCATAGAAAAGGTTGACATGAACTACGAGAAAATAAAGCAGGAAAAACTGTTTTACTAGCCTCTAGGTGTTCTTGGCTATTCTTGACTTTATTTCTTTTATCGGGAGTACTGTTGTTGCTATTGGTACTCCTTCTATCTCAGAGATCCTGATTGCTAAGGGATCCACCTTGGGAATATTGTGCAGTACTACCATGCTCGGTTTTAGTTTGGTTACTCTGATGGCCACCATCGGGCTTCTTCCCATGCTCACGTTAGTGAATATTAACGCCCTCTCTGTCGTGGACCCGTATATCTTCACGAACTCGTCGGCAGGAAGCTCGAGAATAGCGCGCAGGGAGTCCACGAATGTTACTCCGAATATTGTGCTGTTCTTCAGTTTTCTTTTGTTCGTCACGATCTTGCACTCTATTGATTCGGCAAATTCTAGTCCTGGCATAGGCTTTTTGAACTCCACGACCTCGTATATGTCCTTCTTCTGCTCAGGAGGCGCCAGGTTTTTGAGGGTCCACCCTCCTCTTTTCCTGTCTATTTCGCACAGCGCTTCTATGAACCTTCTTATGAGCCTGATTCCAGGGCTTTTTCTTCTGTTTGACTCGTAGTCAGAAATCGTGCTTGGGGTTACCTTCATCTGCTCTGCGAGCTCTGTTTGGGTTACCCCGAACATTTCCCTCCATTTTTTCAAGCTCGCTCCGGGATTGTCGGAAAGGGTTATTTCTCCCGCGATCCTCTGGATTATCTCTTCCATGCTCTTAGATTAACGTGACGGGTTTAAATAATTAACGTATACCTTGTTTGGGGTGTTAGCCTTCACATAATCAGCGGGTAAAAAAGTGTGGTGGAGAGGAGGCTCACCCAAGAGGCCAGGAGTAGAAGCGTTCGGCTCCTCTCCGTGGAGAATACGGCAGTATATACATGCCAGTTAATATTTATATGCTTTCCGTTAGAACATTAACGAAACGACGTTTGCCGAATGACGTAGAAAGTGCTTTTCTCGTGCGCAGAAGAGAGATTTTGTTGAGGTTCTAACAAATTATACTGCTTAGGTTAGCATTCTGAACGATCATTCTTTTATATTACTATAGTGTTTAGAAGTTCGGAGGTGATAGGAGCGCCTCTAAATAGGTCGGCTGTCTGATGAAGAGGTGGGGGGATGAGGCTCACCCGGCCAAGAGGGCTTTGTTCGGCGTCCCACCCCCTCTGATCCAAACCCCTATTTTAAACGTCTCTATTTTTTGTGCACGGGAGAAATTGAGAAAAAAGGAGGTATTCCAGCGCTCAGGCTGGGAAGTCTACCAGAACGTACTTCCCGAACGCCCGCACGTCCCTGTAAGGGATCTCGAGAAGTTTATCCTTTGTGAGCCTCTGCTGTATTTCAGGGGTCATCTTAAGGGGCTTTACGAGGACGCTGGTGATTGTCCCTCCTTCTTCAAAGTACGCGTCCACGAGCACTCCTAGTTCTGTGCCGCTCGTGGTAACGACCTTGCGTCCGTTTATTTTTGAGCCTAGCACTGTTGCCATGATTCTAAACCTCCTCAGGACCTTATGATGATTATGTCTCCTGTGGCTATCACTTTATCGAAGGGGATTATGTTCTTCTTCAGGAACTCTTTAGCCTTGGCAGTATCCCTTCCCAGGATTGAGGACAGGTCTGCCTTTACCAAGAACTTTATCTTCCCTTCCTGGGGTTCGATTATGACGTCTCTCGCAACTCCCACGTATTCGCTATTCTCCGTGTAAATCCGTTTCCCGTACAGTTCGGTCATCCGGTTCATTCTGCATTCCTCCTTTCAAGTTAGTTAAGTGTTTTTCTTTTTATAACCTTTTCGCCCATTTTTTGGCGTTTTCAACGCATTCGAGGAGCACTTCCTTGAATTTTTCAGGGGGGACTCCCTGCATGGCCGCCGCGCCCTTGTGTCCTCCTGCCGTGCACCCGTGCTTTTCAGCCACTGGTTCCAGTACGTGTTCTACGAGATCAAACCCTTTTGCGGTGATCCAGGGCCTTGCCCTCGCGCTTATCCTTTTGTTTTTCTTGCTTCCCACAAAGCTCACGTCTGCGCCCACCTGCGTGAGCGCTGCCGCGGTCTGGCCTTCGAAGGCAGAGACCGCCGCGCTAGCGATTATTACCCCGTTTTCCCTTTCTATTCTGGCCCTCTGGCACGCTTTCAGCCTGGCTATTTTTTCGCTCTCGTCCGGCTCTACTCCCATCATGCTTATTTCTTCTGCTATGTTCTTGTTGTCCTCTGGCATGAGCTCTGCCAGGGCCAGCAGGGACTCTTTTCTGGCCACCCTGAGGCTTACTGTGTCATAGTATATTCCTGCCATCATCACTCTTCTCAGTTTTTCTCCCGGTTCCACTCCAAGCTCTTTCATTATCCTCCACACGAGCTCGGTTGTGGACCCTGCTCCAGGGTCTATGAGGTACCCGTCCAGTTCTTTCAGGAATTCCCTGTCCGGGGGATGATGGTCTATGACTATCTTCTTTTCTTTCCTTTCAAGTATGCCGGGGCACATTTCAGGAGAAGAAAAGTCAACGCAGACTATGAGTTTGTACTCTTCTTCAGGCCATTCTGTGAGAACCTTTTCCCCGTCCAGCATGCTCCTGGCCATCTTGTTCAGGCTTTCGGGAACGAGGATGTCTGCTTTTCCGATAATTTTTTTCACGGCTAGAGCGGACGCTAACGCGTCCGCGTCAGGGATCTTGTGGGTTACGATCAGCGCCTTTTCGGTCAATCCTCTTCACTTTTTGAGCTTCTTGAGGGCTTCTTCTATTTTCTCCTGCAGGCTCTTGGCGTTGTTCTTGAGCCTTTCTTCCTGTTTCTTGAGGGTATCGAGTTTCAGCTTGTTGTTCTCCTTTTTCTCCTCCAGTTCTTTTTCAACAGCTTCTTTGTTTTTTTCTATTATTATTCCCCCGATGTTCTTGTATACCTTGCCCTTGCATTCCTTCAGCTCTGCTAGGGCCTGTTCGATCAGCATGTTCTCCATTTCCAGCTGCTGCTCTTGGGCGACTATCATCTGCAGTTGCCTTTGTATGGCCTGCAACCTCAAAAGGTCTTCTTGAACTTCTTTCGGGAGTTCTGCCGGCATTCTTTAAGCACCTCCAAATTTGATCATGAGAATTCTTTCCCCGTACTGGGAGAAAGACCATACCGTCTTGCCAGCATCCACTATTGTGTCAGGTTCTTGGTCTTCCAGTTCCTCTATCCCGAATAGTTGGATGAACTCCTCGCTTTTTTCTCCCCTGACATGGATGCTCTTGCTGGGTTTTTTGGTCCCAACGAGATTGTATCCCTTGAACCTGATGATTTCTGACCACTCTGGCTCTGGCACGGTGTTGAGGAACATTAGTCTTCCAGGGTTCCCGTGGTATTCCCCTACTATGCAAACTCTAGGGTAACCCTTCTTGTGGGCTATGCTGGCGAGGGTTTCTATGTTTGCCTTTCCTCTGGTGATGTACTCCGAGAAGGGTATGAGCCTTGAGAGTGTTCTGGCGAATCTTCTCGTGGTCTGGGAAGGTTTCCTGCTTGTTGTGAAGAGGATCATGTTCAATCTGTCTTGATTTTTTTCACTATGGGTGGTTTTTCTTTTTCGAGTATCCTGTACCCGCAGTACGGGCATTTTACGGTGCTTATGTCTTCAACTTCTCTTCCGCACTTAAGACATTTCCACACGCTTACCACCCAGTATTGAGGTTATTGTCCTCCATACTCCCGTGTGCGGAGAGTACGCTCCTCCTGCCATTACAGCACCACACTTGGTGCATTCCCAGACTCCGTTGCTCTTCCTCTTCATGCTCTTCCTACCGCACTTGGGGCACTCGTGCTTTGCTCTCTGCACCTTTTCAATTTCTCCCGCTCTTTTCTTTATCCGGTATCCGTAGCGCGGTCCGTACCTGGCCATTGGGCCCAGTTTTTTGGTCTTCATTTTTTGATCACCTTCTTGCGCAGTTCTCCTGTCTTTTTCACGGCGATGTCGAATAGTTTTTCTACGTCCTCCTTTTTATATGCGCATACTCCTCCTTTTTGGGCTGCGCACAGGTTCCCATCGTCCCGGATCGTGAGCGTGAGCCTCCCGTCCATGGATTTTTCTTCTCCCAGGTCTGGATCGAGGAGGTCTTTGTCTCCTATTCTCACGAACGTGCTTGATATTGGAGCCCACCTCACGGGGAGAGGGTCTTTCTTTTCAGAGTATATGATCACATCGTCCTCTAGTTTCGGGATCCTGGTGGTGTGCAGTGCAGCGGTCGCCCCGAGGATTGCAGCATCGAAAAGGTTCCCGTCGTAGTCGAGCACGTGCACGTCAACTATCACGTTCCAGACGAGTTCTCCTTCTCTTACGCATAGTTTTTCAAGGTCTATCATCTGAGACTCTCTGATTCCTCTGTCCACAACCCTCGCGAGCTCTATGGCGTTCTCGTCAGGTGGCCCTGGAGTGAATATTGGCGCGGCTATAGGGACCATTTCCGCGTTGGTTATCAGGTTCCCTTGGTTTGGAGTGTCCTGGTACGGCTCTCCGACGTCCATTTTCACTCCCACGAGCACCTGGGTCTTCCCGAGTTTTACGAGAGCGCTTCCCTCTGCTCTTTTCACGTAGTTGGTCTTGACTTCTACTGGCCTGTAATCGTAAAAGTCCCTGCCGTCCATTCTTTTTCCGGACAGCACAAGGCTTCTTATGGCTTCTTTTTTAACTTCCCAGATTATGTCATCATGCTCCATTTCATTCACCTTCTATCTTGTACCTTTCTTTTAGTGCTTTTTTCTGCAGCTCGTACACCTGCATTGCCCCGTTGATCGCTGTTTCCAGGGCTTCGGTGAGCTCTTCTCTTGTGAAGTTCCCGTCCATCTGCATGAGCACTATCTCTTTTGTTCTTGGCATTATGGCTATGGGAAAGTCTGCTTCCCCGTAGTTGTCTTCTTCCTTCATCAGGTCGAGGGCTATCTTTCCCTCTATTTTTCCGGCAGCGCATGCTGTTACCAGGTCCCGCATGGGTATGCCCGCGTCCGCCAGGGCAACACTGGCGGCAGTCAGGGCAGCGCACCTGGTCCCAGCCTCTGCCTCCAGCACTTCCACGTAAACGTCTATCTGTGTTTTCGGGAACTCTTCGAGGAATATTGCTTTTTCAAGGGCTTCTCTGCTGACCTTGCTTATCTCGATGGATCTCCTGCTGGGGCCTGGTCTTGCCCTCTCGTCTACTGAGAAGGGCGCGAGGTTGTACCTGTAGACCACTCTCGCCTTAAGGGGATCTGCAAGGTGGCGTGGGATGACCTCCCTGGGTCCGTAGACTCCTGCCAGGACCTTGTTGCCACCCCACTCGAGATAGCATGATCCGTCAGCCCTGTCAAGAACTCCTGCCTTTATTGTTATTGGCCTGAGTTCTTTGAGTCCTCTTCCGTCAAGTCTTTTTCCGTTCTCGTCCAACAGTTTTATTCCAGGATTTTTCATCTGCTTTCACCTTCTAAGAAGTTTTTGATTGTCTCGGTTAGTCCGGTAGCGTGAGTGTGTTTGACTATCATGTCAATGGCCTCTGCGGCCTTTGATGTTTCTTCTCCCTTTATCCAGATCCTGCCGTTCCTGCCGACAACTATTTTCGTCCCTGTCTTTTCTCTTATCATGTCTATCATGCTGTTGTTCTTCCCTATTATCCTAGGTATCTTGACCGGGTCTACTTCTACTAGGGCTCCTCCGAACAGTTTCCTGTCGTTGGTGAGCCTGGCTTCTTTTACTTCGTTTATGGAGTCCACTTCTGCTGATATAAGGTCTCCCTGTTCGTACTCTCTTTCCGTGGGCAGGAACGCGGATTCTGCGGTGTTAATGTCAACAAGGCATCCTCCGTACTTTATTTCTTCTATTACTCCTATGACAATGTCTCCCTTTCTTGGGACGTAGTGTCCTTTCAGGGGGACTATTCTCCCCACTCCCTTGTCTTCTATTAGGACACCGTACACTTTTGAGTAGAATTTTCCGTTCCTCTCGTAAACGTGGTCTTTGACTCTTGCCTTTATCTCTTCTCCTGGTATTACTATCCTTTTTATCAAAAGAATCACCTTCTTTCAAGTATTGTTGTTTCAGCCTCCCCGTGAGTGAGCTTGTTCAGCGTGTCGTAGAACTCGGATTGTAATCCTCCGGGGAGTTCCACCACAACACTAAGAGAACCGTCAGACTGCCAGTTCTCTTTGATTATCTTGTACTTTTTCAGAACACCGTATATCCTCGTGGCATGCTGTCCAGGGATTCTTGCCATTATCTGGACTGTTTCCATTTTTATGGGTATTATCTTCCTGATTTTTTCGAGCACTGCCTCCACTTGGTCGCTGACCCTCCTCAGGGGATCCACGTGCACCCCTGCTTCTTCCATTGCCAGTTCTATTCTTTTAGGGGTGTGGGGCGCGTGTGTCCTCGGGTCAACTGCGTTCCTGCTTATGTACTCTATTATCTGCCTTTTCTTTTCCTCTTGCATTCTTCTCCTCTGTTCTGTAGTGAGCCTTATTTCTCCTTCTTTGATCATTTTCAGGGCGACTTCCTCAAAGTCGGTGGTCCCGAACGCGTTCATCAGGTCTTCGTCGCTGGCTGCTGTCGCTTGTCCGATGTCATGGTATATTCTGTCCACTGCCAGAACATCGTCCAGGTCGTACTCTTTTCCTGCTTTCATTTCCAGGACCTTGTCAGGGTCAGCGAGTATCTCGAACTTCTCCTTCCCTTTTTCTACCCTGACTATTGCTGCCTTGTCTACCGGTATCATTTGGCATCACTTCTTTTTGGCAACCTTTTTAAGGTATTCTTCCAGTTCGCTTTTTGGTATGGTCTCCGCTTTTTTGGTTTTCTCAGGGACTATGAGCATGTCAACGGTTTCAGGGGATATTTTCCTGTCCCCAACTCCTTTCAAGGCCTTCAAGGCCAACCTGATAGCCTCGTCCTTGCTCATCTTCTCGTCGTACTCTTTTTCGAAGAGGTCTATTACCTTCTGCTTTCCTTCTCCTATCGCGGAGGCGTGGCTTTCCCAGAACGCTCCTGAGGGGTCTGTTTCGAACAAGTGCTTTCCCTTGTCGTCCACTCCTATTATGAGCAGGGCCGCTCCGAAAGGCCTTGCTCCCCCGTACTGGGTGTACGCCTGCTTTAGGTCGCACAGTTCCTTGGTCAGGGCTTCAATGCTTATCGGCTCGTTGTAGAGGTACCTTTCCTCCTGCGCGATCCTTCTGGAGTAGTCTACCAGTCGTCTGGCGTCTGCCACGAGCCCTGAGATTGCTGCGGCGATATGGTCGTCTATGATGAATATTTTCTCCAAGGACTCTGCTTTCAGGAGCCTTGACTGTATGTTCTTGTCCACCGCGAGCAGGACCCCGTCCTTGTAGACTATTCCCAGGGCGGTCGTGCCCCTTTTCACGGACTCCCTGGC
>JAJSAI010000003.1 GCA_024274695.1 archaeon
AGATGAGCTTTTAGCATGATTTTTTGAAAGTCATTCTTGAGCCGGGATCACGCTGAACTCTTTTTCTACCGTCGTCCTAGTGCCTTTGTACTCGTACGGTACCACCACCTTGTACGTTCCAGGTCCTATTTGCCTGACCTCGCACGAGTACTGGCCCGTGAGCACGTAGTACGTGCCGTCCCACACCAGCGTGCTGTTCACAAGGTGGGGTTCCGTTTGTCTTGGAGGTGTCTTGATGGTCACTCCCCCTTCCTTGCAGACGGTCAGACCCCAGGGAACCAGGAGCGCTTCCCAGGACCCGTTCACCAGCTTGTATATAGTAACTTCAGAAAATTCGGGCGGGAAGTCTATGATGGTCACGGGCTTGTCTGAGTAGTATGCTATGGTTATGTTCTCCCCCTGCTTGTAAGCGTCCTTGTCCAAACGCAGTTTTAGGGGTGGCTCGGTTGCAGGAGTCCGGAGAACGTTGAACTCTTTTGCCACGGTAATTTCTGTGCCTTTGTATTCATAAGACACGGCTACCTTGTACCGCCCGGGTTCTATTAGTCTGGGCTCGCACGACTCGGAACCAGCAAAACCGTAGTACGTGGCGTTCCAGACCCTTGTCACGTTCACCTGCTCGAGCGGGCAGGAGGGCTTCTGATTAGGCGCTCCGCTTAGGGGAATCGTTCTGACGATCGTCCCGTTGACGCATTTAGTGAGCAGGTCTGGAAGAACGAGCTCCTTCCAGGAATCGTTCTCGAACCTGTAGACCTTGAACTCTGCGGCCCTTGCAATGTACGGCGGCCCGCATCTTTTCAAGGGCGCATCAGAATAGTACGAGATTCTTATATCCTCTCCGTAGAGGTACTCTTCCTTGTCCAGTGATAAGTGCATTATGGGGTACCCGGTTTTATTGCTCGAGACCTGCTCGGCTACAGGAGCAGGTGAGGTAATGTTTCCCGCAAGGTATCCGGTAGCGAATCCTGCTGCTATTGTGAGTAGGATCAAGAGCGCGTGAACTGCTTTCATGCTTTAGCATAGTATTTGGTGAATATAAATACCTTTGGTTTTGTTTTGGTGGCCGGCAAAAAAGCGCTAGCAGACTCTTGTTCACATGGTGTTGGTTGTCTGCTCGTCTGCGGGTTCCAGGGTTATGTAGTATTCCTTGTGCTCCAGGCCCGTGAACTCGTACCTGATCCCGTGCGCGCAGTTGCATGTTGTTACAGGCCCAGGGGCCCTTGTCCTGAAGTAGAGCTTGAGGTTGTTTCCCTGCAGTGAGTAGTCTCCAGTGATTACTACTCCCCCGCAAAAGGTCTTGACAAACCCTTCCACCACGAGCGTGTTTCCTTCCCAGCGGCTGGACAGGATCCCGTACTTGGGCGGAGTGTAAGGATTCATCCCTGCACAGCTGTTCTCGTCGACCGAAAAGTTCATGGAAACCTTCCCGGCGGCCGCGTTAGCAGGAGAGACGTTTGCGGGAGTGGCGTTCGCGTGAGCGACGTTGCCCTGGCCTTGAACGCATCCCTGCAGCGAGACTAACACCGCGAGCGCGAACAAAACCACGAGAGCGTTCCTGACCCTCATGTGTTCGTGGTATTCAGGAAAAAATTATATCTCTTTCTGTTTTTTCGGCCGGGCCCCAAAACCTTCTTATTGGTGAGACAGCGTAACAAAAACATGGGATCTAAGTTCGTTGACGTGTACTCTCTTCCCCCAGTGCCCAACGTATGCGACCAGATCCTGAGGGAAGTGGTAAGCCTCCCAAAGGTGAGCATGGCACACGTTATCATGGACTCAGGCAACGTTTCCTTGTGGCACAAGCACTCCCGGATGACTGAAGTGTACTTCATTCTAGAGGGAGAGGGAATCTTATATCACGGGAGCAGGGCAATGCGGGTCAGGAAAGGCGCGTACCTCGTGATACTCGCAGGAACTCCTCACAAACTCAAGAACACCGGGAGCACGAGGCTAGAGCACCTTGTTTTCGCAATCCCTCCCTTTGATCCTGAAGACGTGATCCTGTTAGACGAGAAGCCTGAAGAGTTCCAAGAGCACGAGTTCAGGCAAGAGAAAGAACCGATAACAGCGCTTGACGGCGCCCTTGTTTACGAGCTCATGACCCCAGAAGAGAGAAGAAAGTACGACGTGGCGCTGGCGGTCGGAATCCTGCCAAGGGCGAGAAAGGCTATTCCCCACTATCACAAGAAGAGCGAGGAGCTGTACTATATCATCTCGGGACAGGGTAAGGTCAGGATAGGAGAAAAAGAGTATCCTGTAAAGAAAGGTAGTCTAGCGCGCATTCCTGTGGGCGTTGTGCACGCGCTTGAGAACACGAGCCAGGACAAGGATCTGGAGGTCTTGTGCGTTTCATCCCCGGCGTACACGGATGGGGACTTCATAATCGCGGAAAAATCAAAACCCTGACCGCAGAATTTACGGTAAACCGTAAATTTTTAGGCCAATTTTTTACACAAAACCGTAAACATTTATAAACAAATGGTTCTTATTCTTGTGTGATGGATGGGCTGGACGCATACTACCTTAACCGGTTGAATGTTGCTAGAAGCCTGCTGGAGAAGACAACGCGCTTTAGGAAAAGGCTTGTCTTCCAGGAGTTGTTGGACAAGGTAAAGAACGAGCCGTCTGTCGGGATAGTTGGACTCAGGGGAGTGGGCAAGACCACGATGATGTTGCAAATGCTTCCCTTGTTCAAGGACGGTTTCTACTTTTCAGCCGATTCTTTAGTAATACGAGGGTTGGGCCTGTACGAGTTCCTGGAATACTTGCACGCGAGAGGGCACGGGACCGTGTTCGTTGACGAGGTCCACTACTATCCCGAATGGAGCAGGGAACTTAAGGCAGCGTACGACGATTTTGGCATGAAACTCGTATTCACTGGCTCGTCCAGGCTTTCGATGGAGGCAAGGTCAGAGATGCTGCGCAGGGCTGCGGTGCACCATGTTCCCCCTCTGTCGTTTCGGGAGTATCTGCACCTCTACCTAGGAACAGAGTTTGAAAAGCTTTCTTTGGAGGATATCCTTGACACAGGAACACGGAAAACAGTCTTGGCAAGATTGTCAGGGTACGCTCGCGAGCTGGACAACTTCCTCGCGTACGGCGGGCTTCCTTTAGGACTGGAATCAAAGGACCCCACAAGATACCTTGGAGTCATCCGCAGAGTAGTTGATGAGGACATCCCTGCTGTCAGGAGAGTGGGAGCAGAATTCAGGACTGCAGTTTACAAGGTCCTGAGGATTGTTGCTACGTCTCAGCCTGGAGAGATAAGCATTCACACTCTCTCCAAGGCCTCTGGAAAGCATCCTGAAACGGTGGAAGACATTCTCCTTCTCCTGGAGTCCGCGGGAATACTAGTCAGGATACCGCCGTCCGGTCAGGGACCCAAAAGTGTGAGGAAGACGGTCAAGCTCACGTTGACCGTCCCCTTCAGGTCAGTCCTATGCCACTCTTACGGAACTCATCCTAGCAAGGGGGCCCTGAGGGAAGACTTTTTCGTGCACCACCTGCCGGGGGTCTCCTACTATGCTTCTGCAGGAAAACGGGCGCCCGACTACGTTTTTGATAGAATTGTGTTTGAGATAGGAGGAGCTTCCAAAACGCGGGCGCAGTTCAGGCAAGTTAGAGGGTATAAGAATTACCTCGTGATTGATGGGATGACCCTGGAGGAGCACAAGCTCCCGCTCGTGTTATTCGGTCTCTTATGGTAATTTTCAGTAAACCGTAAACTTTTGGAACATTTTTTACGGTTTTCCGTAAATATTTATAAATGACTGTCCTTGTCTTGTGTTATACCCCTGAGTGCTTTCCTCATCTTGAACAGGAGACCTCCATCGAATTCAGGGTATGTGAGCTTCTTTTCCTTCTCGAGCCACCACGAACGTATCCTCTTACTTTCAGCGTGTTGCCCGTTTTTCATGACGATCCTGCAGGAGGCCTCGTACTCGTACCATTCCTCACCGTACGATTTGCGGCTGTTTCCCGTCTTTCTTATTGTGATCACCGTCAATTTAACGTCTTTTATATTCTTGTTTATCCTTTTCAGCATCTCCCCGAGCATACTGGAGTAAGAGGTTATACTGCGCGTGATGCACTCATCGCCCAGTTCAGGAGGACGTATTACTCTTCTGACAAGATCAATTCTACCGTGGTTATTTTTTTCTCCCGCATTTTCTCGGTCAAGTGTTCCATGACATAATCCCGCAGGACAGGATCGTAATTCATCAAACTCGTGAAACTGTGGGCTATGTCATGTGCTACTCCAGTCAGCCTGCTCATTTCATCAACCTTTGCTAACCGGTCCTTTTTCATCGTACTCCTTTTTCAGGATCCCGTACCTGACGAGATCGTGCCACCGGCCGTTTTTGCGGTAGCATTCCCGGTCAACGCCTTCCTTCGTGAACCCTGCCTTTTCCAGGACCCTTGCCGAGGCAGTGTTCTCCTTGAACGTCCGGGCGTACACTCTGTGCAGTTTCAGGTTCTTGAACGCGAACCCCAGCACTAATTGGACGGCTTCCGTGGCCAGTCCCTTGTTCCAGTAGTCTTTCCTTATCCAGTACCCTACTTCCGCGTTCTTGTTCTCCTTGTCTATCTTGAACAGGCCAATGCTTCCAGCCAACCTGCCTGTTTCTCTGGAGACTATCGCGAACGAGTATACTCTTCCTTCGCGGAAGTTCCTCTGCTTTTTTCTTATGTTCTTGACCGCTTCCTCTACTGTCTTCGGGATCCTGAGGCTGGTGGTCCACCTAGTCACGCTCGCGTTGGCCATCTTCACGAGTTCTGGAGCGTCAGAAGCCTTCCAGGGCCTTAGAATAACCTTTTCCCCAACAAGATCTGTCTTCATCCTTTTCTAGTAACAGTCAATCAGGTTTAAATTGTTTCGGAAATTAATTGACTGCTGATGAAAGCCCTTTCAATCAGGCAGCCGTGGGCCGACCTGATCGTGGACGGCAGGAAAACGATAGAGACCCGGAAGTGGAACACGGGCTACCGGGGCTGGTTCTGGGTCCACGCCAGCAGGAGCGTGGACTGGAACGCGTGCAAGAGGTTAGGGATTACTCCAAGTGCTGCTGGAACTGTTATCGGGAAGGCTTTCCTCGAGAGCGTGAAAAGGTACGAGACAGAAGAGGAGTGGGATGCCGACAGGAGCAGGCACCTTGCTTTGGGAGGAATGCCCAGGAAGCCCATGTACGGGTTTGTTATCTCCAGGGCAGAAAGAGTTCCTGCTGTCCCTGCCAGGGGCAAGCTTGGCTTCTGGGAATGGGAAATAGGGAGAGAAAATTAGATTAGAGTAGGCTCTTGTACTCTTCCAGCCCTTGCTCTAGTTCAACTTCTTCCTTGGATATTGGTATTATCTCTTTGCCGCCCTTGATCTTGAAGTGCTTGATTGGTTTGTCCTTGTCTTGCTGCAGGAAAAGAGAATAAAAAAAGTGGAGGATTTTATTTGCCGTCGAACTCGTCCAGGGTGGTTTGCCTTTCGTCATCCATTCGAGTCACACCTCCTTCCAATTTTTTTCACGCTCTTATTTCGGTGTCAGCAGCTCCTTTGACAATGGTCTTGAACTCGTACAGGGTGTCTATGGAGTGGGGTTTCGCGTGCTTCATCTGGTAGCTTGTCTCGGGCCTGAACTGTTGTATGTAGTACTTTCTGGCTCCTCTCACGAGCTCCCTGATTTTCATGAAGTCCTCTTTCCCTAGCTCTGGGTAGGCGGTGGTCCTGAACTCGTACGCGATCCCTGACTCTCTGATTATTTTCATGGTCTCGAGTATCTTGCTCGTGTCCACGTGCACTTGGGTTATTTCATCATACTTTTCCAGGGGGCCTTTCACGTCCATGGCAATGTAGTCCACGACCCCTTCTTCTATTGCTTTTTTCACGACCTCTGGGTTGGACCCGTTCGTGTCCAGTTTGATCTTGTATCCTATGCTCTTGAGTTTTTTCATGAACGGGATCAGGTCAGGCTGGAGGGTGGGCTCTCCGCCCGTGATGCACACAGCGGTCGCGATCTTTTTCCTGTGCTCCAGTTCTTCCAGGAGTTCCTGCTCGTCGTAGGCTTGGTTCAGGTTGAACAGGAATGGGTTGTGGCAGTACTTGCACCTGAAGTTGCATCCCACGGTCGCGATGGTTATCGCGACTTCTCCGGGATAGTCTATAAGGCTTGTCCACTGCACTCCTCCAATCTTCATCCTGTATCATCCTCCTTTGTTCGCGGGAATTTCGAACGCTTTCCTCTGCGCGAATTCAGCCTGTTTCCCGTCGTTCCACTGTTGTACTGGTCTTATGTACCCCACGATCCTGGAGTACACTTCTGTCCTGGCCCCGCACTCCGGGCACTTGAAGTGTTCTCCTGCGATGTACCCGTGGCTCGGGCACACGCTGAATGTGGGGCTGATCGTGTAGTACGGGAGCCTGTAGTTTTCTGCGATCGTCCTCACGAGCTTTTTGGAGGAATCTGGGTTGGGAAGCCTTTCTCCAACGAACACGTGAAGCACTGTTCCTCCAGTGTACTTGGTCTGCAGTTCGTCCTGCAGTTCCAGGGCCCTGAACAGGTCGCTGGTGGCGTACACTGGGAGCTGGGATGAGTTCGTGTGGTACGGTTCTGCGCCTTTCTTCCACTCGTTCTCGTTCGCTACTACCAGTTTGGGATAGTATTTCTTGTTCAGTCTGGCGAGCCTGTAGGATGTTCCTTCTGCAGGGGTTGCCTCGAGGTTGTACATGTTTCCTGTGGCTTCCTGGTAGTCTGCCAGCCTGTCCCTCATGAAGTCAAGTGTCTTTCCAGCGAGTTTTATTGCTTCTTTGTCGGTCAGGTCTTTTCCTATGAGGTTTAGCATGGCCTCGTTCATGCCCACGAGCCCGATTGTGCTGAAGTGGTTTGACCAGTACTCTCCTGTGGCCTCCTTTATCTTCCTCAGGTAGAATTTCGAGTACGGGTACAGTCCTTTCTCGGTGAACCTTTCTATGACCTTCCGTTTTATTTCCAGGGATTTCATGGCAAGGTCCATCATGTCCCCTATCATTTCCAGGAACTCGGTCTCGCTCTCGGCAAGGTACCCGTACCTCGGGAGGTTGAGGGTGACGACCCCGATGGATCCTGTGAGGGGGTCTGCCCCGAACAGGCCTCCCCCTCTTTTTTTGAGCTCTCTCTTGTCAAGCCTTAGTCTGCAGCACATGCTCCTGGCGTCGTCCGGTCTCATGTCAGAATTAACGAAGTTGGCGAAGTAGGGGATGCCGTACTTTGCGGTCATTTCCCAGAGCGGGTCAAGGTCAGGGTTGTTCCAGTCAAAGTCTTTTGTTATGTTATAAGTTGGGATGGGGAAGGTGAACGGCCTGCCCTTGGCGTCCCCTTCTATCATGAGTTCTGCGAACGCCTTGTTTATCATGTTCATTTCTTCCTGGTAGTCCCCGTACGCGGTGTCCAGGAACTTGCCTCCTAGGATTGCGGGAATGTTCTTCAGGTTCTCAGGAGGCTCCAGGTCCATGGTTATGTTGGTGAAGGGAGTCTGGAATCCCACTCTTGTGGGCACGTTCACGTTGTACAAGAACTCCTGCAGGGCCTGTTTTACCTGCTTGTAGTTCAGGCCGTCTCCCCTGACGAACGGGGCTAGGAGCGTGTCAAAATTGCTCACGGCCTGGGCGCCTGCTGCTTCTCCTTGCAGGGTGTAAAAGAAGTTGACCAGCTGGCCGAGGGCGCTTCTCAGGTGCTTGGCGGGCTTGGTTTCAACCTTGCCGGGGACCCCCTTGAACCCTGTTATCAGGAGGTCCTGCAGGTCCCAGCCCACGCAGTAGGCCCCAAGGATGCTTAGATCATGAATGTGGAAGTCCCCGGTCTCATGGGCCTTGGCCATTTCCGGGGAGTAAATCTTGTTCAGCCAGTAGTTTTTCACCACGATCCCGGAAATGTGGAAGTTGAGCCCCTGCAGGGAGAACGTCATGTTGCTGTTTTCTCTGACCCTCCAGTCGTTCTCGTTAATATAGTCGTCTATTATCTTGACGTCCTTGAATATCCCCGCGAATTCTCTGATGTTCTGGTGCTGTTTCCGGTAGAGGATGTACGCTTTGGCTAGTAGGGTGTGCCCTGCCTTGACGAGCACGTCTTCCACCACGTCCTGGATTTCTTCCACGTCCACTACCCTGCCGGGCGGGTACTTTTGGTTAAGTTCCAGGATCACCTTGTCTGAGAGGGCTTTCGGGTCCTGGTCCCCATTAACTGCCTTGACTGCCGCGGCTATCGCGTTGGTTATCCTGTTCTGGTCAAACTCTACTATCTTCCCATCCCTTTTCCGGACAAAATTAACGTGATTCTCGATCTTTTCTGCCACGAGCATACCTCCTATCAGTTCTTCTAACCAGTCTGGCCCCGGCAGGGGCATAATAGAAAGAGACCTTTAGTTCTTATATTCTTCGGTTAAAACTCCGAACAAAAAAGATTTTGTTGGTTAGAATGCAATAAGTTTGGCTGATTAAGTTCATCACACGCCCTGCCCGCAGGGCCTGGGAAAGGTTTATAAACGCTTATGGGAAAAGATTATAAACCTTTCGCTGTAAACCCTTGCTTTTCCCTTGAGAGGATAAAAAATAGGGGGTGTGTCATCGCATGGGGAACATGAAGAGGATAGGAAGGGCTGTTTCTATTTCTGACGGCAAGCTCGTGGTCAAGACCGAAAGACTCGTTAAGATAGGGAGCGAGGTCTTCGACGACGCGGGAAGGCACATAGGGACAGTAGTGGACTACTTCGGTCCGACCATGGGACCCTACGTGCTCGTGAGCCCCAAGAAGGATCCTGCTCCTCTGGTGGGCCAAGAACTGTACGGATGAAGGTGATTGCTTGCCCCGGAAAAAATCGTCCCCGAAAAGCAAGACGAAAACCGCTGCTAAGACCAGGACAGGAAAGAGAGAAAAAGAGGCAGAACCTGCTCCTGGAAGGCCCGTGTGTCCTGAGTGCGGGAGCACTAGGATAAGAAGGGACTACACCCGGGGAGAAGTGTACTGCGAAAAGTGCGGTACCGTGATCGAGGAGAACATCATAGACTCGGGTCCGGAGTGGAGAGCGTTCGACGCTAGCCAGAGAGAAAAGAGGGTCAGGACCGGCGCACCCATAAGATACACTCTTGCTAACAAGGGGCTCTCGACAGAAATAGACATGTACTACAGGGACTTCAGGGGAGTCAAGATAAGCGCAGAGCAGAGAGCTGCAGTAACCAGGATGAGGAAGTGGCACAAGAGGACCAGCGTCAGCAGCAGCATGGAAAGGAACCTCACAGTGGCCTTGAACGAGCTGGAAAGGATCTCAAGCCTTCTAGGCCTATCCCCAAACCTCAGGGAAGCGGCAGCGCTCTTGTACCGGAAGGCCGTCTCCAAGGGGCTGATAAGAGGAAGGCTCATAGAATCAGTAGTGGCGGCGGTCGTGTACATTATATGCAGGCAGTACAACATCCCAAGGACCCTTGACGAGATCGCGGAAGTAAGCGGGATGTCCAAGAAAGAAATAGGGAGAGTCTACCGGTTCCTGAAGGCTGACCTGGGAATATCCATGCCCTTGACAAACCCAGTCCACTACGTGCCGAGGTTCGCTTCAGAACTAAAGCTGTCCGGGTAAGTGCAGGAAAAGGCAATACAGATCCTGGAAGAGGCCATAAAGAAGGGCCTGATCTCGGGAAGAGGGCCTACGGGCGTCGCGGCAGCCGCAGTATACATCGCAGGAGTGATGATGGGAGAGAGGAGAACACAGAAGGAAGTGGCGGACGTGGCGGGAGTTACAGAAGTCACTATCAGGAACAGGTACAGGGAGCTCAAGGAAAAGCTCGGTTTAGACATTCCAGCATAACCCTCCAAACCCCTTTTTAAACCAATCCAAGGAAACCTGTTTTTACCACCAGCCAGGGGTTAAGAGAAAGTTTTTTATACTCTTCCGGGCCCTACTATTATTGCCCGACAGGGGAATGGCTGGACTGCGAGTGTACCTCAATACCTGGGGGCAGGGCACGTCCCTGCCCTTTCTGCTCATCTTCTCCTGCTGGAAAACGTTTTTATTGAGCTCGCCCTTCTTCTATCCTTGAATGGGCTTCAGGATAATGGAGAAAGACAAGGAGAAGATTGTTAACGCGCTCACGAGCAGGATACTCTCTGATTTTGAGAAAGTTGACAAGAAGGCTGCAGAGTACCTGAGGAACCTGCTCCGAGAGGGTAGGGTGTTCTTCGTGCTCAACCCCAAAACAGAGGTCCTGAAAAGAGAGATACTCCGGACCAGGTACGGGAACATAGTCTCAGAGACCCACGGGCTCACGACCACGTACTACCTGCCAGGGTCCAGCACTCCCTTGGTCCACTTTATCGCTCTTCCTGAGGAAAGGCTTTTCGAGAAAAGGAACGGGAAAATAATGCTGAAGGTAAAAGGAGTGAGCACTCTCGTGCACGAGCTTTCCCACATCATGTACCCTCCTGAAAAGGCTGACAAGATAGTCTCCAGGGTGCTGGGCAGGGACTGGCTCAAGATAGAAGGGGGTGCTCGTAAAAAGCTGGCCGCAGAGGCGATCGCTGACGTGATCACAGTAGACTTTCTTCTCAGGTACGGTAGAGAAAAAGAAGCGAGAGCATACCTTTCCGGGAGAAAGCTTACAAAGGGCCTGAGGAAAAAGCTTGTGGAGAACGCGCTCAAGCAGGCCAGAAAAAAAGAAAAGGAGAAGTACGCGGCAAGATGGAGGGAGTTCATGGCAAGGGCCAGAGAGCCCAAGGTCAAAAGCCCGCGCTTGCTCCCGGGCGGGAGAAAAGAAGGCGCGAAAAGAAAGGCTAAAGCAGGCCTTCTGAGAAGACTTCTCAGACGCTGAAAATCCTGGGAAGCGCCTTCCCCCCTACTTTTTTATTTGCTCTAATCCCTTACTAATACTCATGAACAGCACGCTCAAACTCTTCTTGGCGCTTTCGCTGGCCATGGCCAACGCGCTCGCGTTCCAGGAGGATTTCTCAAGCTGGAGTCAGGGCACTCCTGCTGGCTGGAGCAAGCCATACTACCAGGAAGGAGACTGGAGCCAGTACAACGAGAGCGGACTGTACTACCTGTGGCTCCTGGACAACAGCACAGCCACAGACTATGCATTGATGCATGACTTCCCCTACACTCCCAGCGATTCCTTCGTGATCCAAGCGCGGGCCAGGCATCTGGCAGGGTACAAAGGAATAATCTTCATGCTCCCTGATTTCAAGATCTCCCTATCATTCCAGGAAATGGAAAACGCAGGGGTTGACGTGAGCAAGTGGCATGAGTACACTGTCGTGTACAACGGGAGCAGTTACAACGTTTACGTGGACGGGAGAAAACTGAAGACGAAGAACCTGGAAACGCCAATGACCGGGAACCCGGACTACAATGGGAAGATATGGGTATTGTACTCGACCACCTCCGCGGAATCAGAGGCCCTGATGGACTACATCCTGTGGGAAAAGGCAGAAGACTGGAACGGCCTGTTCCTCGAGCCAGACTGTTCCGCGCAGCCTGACGAGAACGGGTACGTGAAACTAAGCGCCCGGACGGGCTGGCTTGCTCCAGACGGGAACGTTTACTGCAACAAGGTCAGGGTGACCGCCGCAGGCCAGGATCTCAAGAAAACAAGCCCTGAATGTGTGCTCTCGAGGTACGTTTTCCTTCCTGCGGGAGGAGTTGTTGACTTCACGGCATCCTCTGACTCAGGAGGCGAGAAAACCGTCTCCTGCTATTATCCTCCCTCGCCCGCGAGCTTTTCAGTGGACATCCTGTCCCCCCAGGACGGGGCAGTGCTCCTCCCAGGCCAGGCGAGCGTGAAGGCGTTCTTGTACCTATCAGGAGAAAAACTCTACTCCGGAACAGCAGTTGTAACGGTCTACGACTCCCAGGGGAACGCGGTAGAGTCAAAAGAGCTTGACAGGAAACTCGGGACATTCATAGGCACAGTATCCCTCTCCGAAGGAGAGTACACCCTCACGGTAACAGGAGAGTACGAGGGGCTCTCTGCGAACGCTAGCGTGAGGGTCACGGTCTCCAGCACTCAGACCAACGCCACCACGCAGCCTGGCGTCACCGCAGGCAATTGGACCGTGGACGTGATAACCCCAAGGCCAAGGGAAATAAGGCCAGGTATTGTCCCCGTGCAGGTCAAGCTCACTAACCCTGAAGGCTTTAGGACCACCAAACCAGACCTTGAACTGACCGTTTACAGGGACGGGGAAGTGCAGGAGCAGAAGAAAATGCAGAAGGGCCCGTACACTTACTTCACGACCATCAACGCCACGCTCCCAGGATCCTATTCCTTCGGGTTCACTGTGGTCTCTGATGGGGTCACAGTCCAGATTGGCACAACACCAGAAAAAGCAGTCAACGTTACAGGCCCGAGCCCCTACAACGCGACCCCAGGCAAGCTGAGAATAGACATTTTCAGCCCCAGGCCTGACGTGTACGCGCTTAATTCCACCATAATGGTCCGGGCCACGGTCTACTACGAGGACCAGATAACAGGAAACGCGAGGGTGAGGCTCTATTTCATGGGCCAAGAGCACAACATGTCGTACGAGGAAGGAGACTATGTCTACCCCCTTCCACTGCTCGAGGAAGGAGATTACTCCGTCAAGATCTTCGCGGACTACAACGGGTACACCGCCACCGAGGGAGTGGACTTCCAGGTAAGCAGCCACTACCTCACGATAGAAATCGTGTCACCAAGGGCCCAAGAGTACGTTGACCAGGGAGACAAGATCCCCTTGAAGGTCAACGTGTACGACGAGAAGGGAGACCCTGTCATCGGAGCGTTCGTGACAGCAGACCTTGTGGAGGCCGACGGCCGGACGCACACCTTCCAGTTGTACCAGTCCGCGGCCACCAAGACATACTCCACAGTGTTCTATCCTAACGTGGAAGGAGTCCAGAGGATAACCTTCACCGCCTCAAAGCCAGGCTACGTGCCCGCGGCAGAAGACTACAAGTTCGAGGTCATCATGAAAGAAAAAGAAGTCCTGCCCGTGGAAGTGGACATCAGCACAATATACCTGGTGATAGGAATCGTGGCCCTGCTCATACTGATAGCAGCGCTGGTCAAGCTCGTGCTATAGAAACAACCTTTTAGCGGTTTATTCTGGTTGCAAAACCCTTTCATCTCCCTTTAATATCTAGTTCTTTTCATGAAAGTAACGGATCTAAAGGGATTTAAAAATAAATATCCTATTTTAGGGGAAGAGTATGTTTTGCTAAGGGAACCTACAGTTGGAATAATTTATTCCCATAAAAGAGCAGAGAGTGTAGCAGAACTTAATCCCCCCTTATTTTTTATATTAAGCAGATGTCAAGGCAAACAAACGTTCGAAGATATTTTTGAAGAGTATATGAAGGTGTTTGGTGTAAAAAACAAAAGAACTGCATTAGAAAAAGTAAGTTTAACTTTACTTACTCTTTCTGGAGAGGGGATCATTTCTTTTAGAACATGTCCTACAGAAGCTTCTCCAGATCAGTTCAGGATAACTAAAAATTTTAATTTGTATTCTGTAAACATTGAAATTACCAGAGCGTGCAACCTCCGTTGCAGACACTGCTTTAATAACTCTGGCAATCCCATGCCAGATGAACTTACTACTCGCGAATGGATAAAAGTGCTGGATATTCTTAAGAAAAAAAGGGTTCTCTCTTTGACATTTACAGGAGAGCCCTTTGCCAGAGAAGACTTTATTGAAATTCTGGCTTATGCAGCCTCAAACTTTGATGTATATTTAATGACAAACGGAACAGTTATTGGCGATGATGACTGGTTTAATTCATTAAGTGATAAACAAATAGAAGCATTAAAAAAAGTAAAAACATTTCAGATATCATTAGATTCGCCAGCTCCCGAGATAAATGATAAGTATAGAGGTAGAGGGTGTTACCAGAAAGTAATCTCTGCGTTGGAGAGAATAAAGGAATGGGATTCTTTTATTATAATTTCATCAACTATAACCCAAGAAAATAAGCATATGATTCGGGATATGGAAAGATTAGCTGCAAAGTATAATGCTAGATTAACCTTTGGTGCTTTAGAGTACAGGGGACGGGCAGTTTCACCTGAATTTAAAAACCTTCTTTTAGACGAGACGATAAAAATAGAGGGGTTAGAAAACAAGCCAGTATATAGTATTCCAAAAGGTGCTACAACGGCATGGTGTAATATGATAAAAGGATATTATACTATAAGACCTAATGGTTACATAAAACCTTGTTTAATGCCAGATGATATGTTTGCGGAGTTGGACCCGCGGCTTTATAATTCGGTATCTATCTTTGAACTAGAGAATAAAAGCATTTAAGAAACAGAATTTTTTAAGTTGATAAAAGTTCCTTTTCAGTTTATTCCGACAAAAGAGACATGTAAGAAGTGCAAGTATTTGGAAGGCGTCTGTAGAGATTGCGGACTAGCTCCTTATTATATGAGTTTAAAAAATAAATGTATGAATTGGAGGTGAGGTTTCTATGGATGTGTTTCCGAAGATAATTTGGACCGATGGGAGAATTACTGACAGAAATTTGGTAGTAAGGTCAGAATGCGGAAATAAGCCTTGTCATGGTGGTTGCAGTGCCGGAGATTTAGAATTCATCTTCCAAAAAATGGGTGAAAGGAAATAATGGTAACATTAAAAGGGATCCCGGCTAGTCCGGGAATTTTTGAAGGGGATGCGGTCAAGTTTTCAGGAGAGGAGAGCGCGGAGAAGGTGGACAAGCGCAAGGTTCTTGTTGGGAAGAAATTCTGGCCGGATCACACGCAGATCTTGACGAAGGCAGGGGCAATCGTGGTTGAAAAGGGAGGGCTGCTCTCTCACGCGGCGATCATAGCAAGAGAATTCGGGATACCCTGCGTCGTGGGGGTAGAAGGGATTTCACAGCTGGTGAAAGACGGGCAGGTAATCAGGGTCAATGGAGACGAGGGCACGGTAGAGGTTCCTGGAGGAAGGCAGGTTGAATCTTGGGAGGGTCCAGAGTACATCTACTATAATCTGGAGAACTTAAGGGACGAGGTGGTTAACAGTACACCCGTGGTTTATGAAGAGTATGATGGAAAAGTATACGTGTATTTTGACTACAAAACCGAGAAGAGTGAACGGGAGAAAGTGCTCAGAATACTGCGGAAACGCTTTGACGGAAAGCAGGTGGTGGCTGGCAGGGCAAAGCCTCCTGCAATAACCCCTGAAAAATACTACATTTACTTCTTTTTCAAGCAGGCCATGGAAAACCCTGAGTTCAGGGAGATGTTTTTTGAAGCAAGAAAAGCCGCTGATAATCCTGATCCTCAGGTGATCTCTGCCCTGGCTGAAAAGGCCTTGAAAAATGCTGTGAAGTACTATCTGAAAGCTGCTGAGATGGGGTCCGAAAAACTGCTTGTTCTTGCAGGAGAGTACGAGTCCACGATTTGCCATGAATACTTGGCCAAGAAAGCCTTTAAGAAGCTCCGGGAAACAGTGGGACTGACTAGAATAAGAGAGATAGCGTTGAAGGTAGACAGGGGAGAAGAGTGTGTGAGCAAGGAGTGCAGACTGTACAAGCTGTTCAAGCGCCTGCTCAATACTCCGGACGAAAAAATAACCTTCTACGGGGTCTCCTTGGCAGAAGCCAAGCGCAGGGCCAAGGAAAGCGTGGGCAGGCAGTCATGACAGGCTGAGCACGATCTCCCTGACCTCTTCGAACCCTGCGTTGGTCAGGATCCCCTTCCCGGTGAAAGGAGATTTCACGGCCCTGAAGCCCTTTTCCCGTAGCGCGCGTATGACCTTCTCCGTTTTGGGAGCGCAGATCTTGTTCTTTTTTGCCAGGTAGTGCAGGTCAATGTAAGGGTCTTTGAAGTCAAGGTCTTCCCAGAGTTTTCCGAGATAAGTGGGGCCTATTATTTCAAGCCTGCTCCCGCACACGGGGCATTTCTCCTGCCAGGACAGGCCCGCGTACGGAACGCGTTTCCGGTAGTCGCACTTTTGACAGTACTCGTAGTACCCCACATCCCTTTTCAGGGCCCTGCTCGAGGTCTTGGCCCAGCCGACGTGCACCGCGAAAACCCTGTAGTAGTGCTGGCGCGCGTACGCGTAAAACGGTAACAGACAAGCGTCTTCTTTCATTCCTTCCCTGAGGACGGCGTACGCAAGGTTTCTGACGCCAAGTTCTGGGTAGAAGCTGGTCTTGACTCCTCTGACCCCGTACCTCCTGAGCAGGACCTCTGGGAAGGTGGCGCTCAGGGCTCCCGTGTCAGTGGCAGTGGCAAAGATCATGCTCCCCTTTCCCTTCAGGCTATTTACCGCGGCGGGCAGGAAAGAAATAGGGGAGCCGAAGGGGTCTATGTCAACCACGTCAAAAGGCCTTTCCTCTAAGAGGAATACTCTCGCGTCCCTGCGGAACACTCTCACGTTAGCATTGTTTATTTCCGCGTTCTTTTTCATCAGCTCTACCGCCAGGGGGTTGTGATCGTTAGCGTAGACTTCTGCTCCTGCTTCCACAGCGTACCTGACTGCTCTTGCTCCCGTGCCTGACAGGCAGTCCGCCACCCTGTACTCTCTGCCTTCCCACTTGGCTTTCAGCAGGGACACTGAAATATCCCTGTCTTCCTCCATCACGGGGTTGTAGAAAACGGGGGCGTCGTACTTGCTGCCGTACTTCTCGGGATCCGGAACGAAAAGGATAACCCTGCCCTCTTTCCTTTTGGTGAGCTTCATTCGATTATCTCCGCAGGGATCCTTTCCGCGGGCAGGTTCCTGCTGAACTTTGCTCTGACTCTTCCTTTGTTCCCGTGGGCAGCGAGCACTGTGCCAGTGACCCTCTTGTCCTTTCCAACTGCCGCGACTATCTTCTTTCCAACCAGTTTCAGGGCAGTCTTCCTGTCCTTTACTCCTTCAACCACGACTATGACATGGTTAGGGTTATTAGTGTG
>JAJSAI010000004.1 GCA_024274695.1 archaeon
ACCATAAAAGGAAAACAAGTTTAAAAAACGTTCGCTTGCAGGCCGAAAACAGCAAAACAAAGCATAATCGCGGGAAAAGTAAACCTTTTCCTGGTTTATTCTGGTTGCATAAAAGGTTTAAATAATGCTCTCGCGTTATAACACATGCGCGCAAGAAACCTCACACTCACAATCATAACACTCACACTGATTCTGACCACCGGGCTCGCGCAAGAAGAGCCATGGTGGAACACACAGTACCAGTGCAGGGCCAAAATAGAAAATGTACAACCAGGAGACAACCACATCACACCATTCGTCGACCTAGACTATCTTGCCACGCTCTGCAACATCACCAAAGTCCGCTCCTGGACAATCATACAAAACGGAAAACAACTCCCCACCTACTCCTACGGACCAGACCAAGAAAAAACCATAATATTCACGACCACACCAGAACAAAACACCATAAGCAAACACTGGAGCGTGACCAACCGCACCGGAGGAAAAGGAAAAGACAAAGCAAGCATACCTTACAAAACAACCAACCAAAACGGCACGCTAACCATAACAACAGCACAAACAGCATCAGACTGGACAACATACTACCCACAAACCTACGCACAATACACGATAACCAAAAACATGTACCTCCCCAAACCAAAACAAATACAAAAAATAACGCTCACAATAGAACACCAGCAACCCAGACTAACAGCATCAGACACATCAATAAGAATCAACGGAAAAAGAGTATACAAGAAACACCTAGACGAGTACACCACACAAAAAACACTCATTATAAGCATACCCACAGAATACCTCAAGAAGGGAAACAACCAAATAACAATAACAATCAAGCACACCAATTTTCTGGACTTATACCGTGGAGGAATAACAGTCTACCAAAAAACAACCATCCACAACCCCATAATAATCACAAAAAACAACCAAACTGTCACACCACCCACAACAACACCCAAAATAGGAAACCACTGGAACACCCAAAACCAAACAGGCAAAGACCCCTCCAGACCACACGCACTACTATCATCCCACCCCAAAAAAATAACCCAAAAAAACGGGACAATAACCATAACAACCGACCACCGCGGCTACTACGACGGCAGCGAGGCATCAGCCATAGGAACATCCTGGGCAAAATACACACTAACACAAAACATATACATCCCAGACATAACACAAATACAATACCTCAACATAGACTTCAACACCACCGGAGGATCACTCTGGCCATACAGCAAGCTCAAAACAAAAATCACAATATTCGTCAACAACAAAAGAGCATACCATAAAAAAGTAGAACAAACCACCCACTTCAAAGCCAAAATACCCTCCAAACACTTCAAAAACGGGCCCAACCAAATAACAATCAAAATAACACACGTCCAATACCGCCTCGTCAACAAACCCCAAACCACAACAATATACAACATAACATTCACCACCAAAAACCAAACCCAAAAAACAACAAACACCCAAACAACAGCCTGGCTATACTACACAGACAAAAAACTACCCCCAGGACCAACATACCAGCCCAAAACAACCATAACACCACCCAGAGCACTCGACAAACTAACCGGGTACTACTACCCCTGCTTTTACTCAGTAGCAAGCGAAACACAAACAACCACCATAAGCCACTATGAAACAACAACAGCAATACACGTAAAAGGAAAACTAAGAGTACTCGGCGCCCACAAAGCGCACGTGTACGTAACAACACCAACCAAAACCAAAGAGATATTCAGCAGAATGTACGCACCACTCATCACATTCCACAGAAAGCTTTCCCCAGAAACAGGAGAAAACCCAAAAGACTACATCACCCAACACAAACACATAACAGTAAAAGTAAGATACACCTCCAGTTGCTACATAGGAGGAGAAGCAGAAGTAAAAGAAATAACAGTATGGACAGAATACGTCCCATCCAACCCCACACAAATCACGAACATCGAAAAATACGCCCCAGTACCCCCCGCACCAACCAACCAAATCTTCCAACCAGCCCAAGGAACCAAACAAAAAAACAACCAAAAACCAGCCCAAGGAACCACAATCCCAATACTCCCCATCACAAGCGCAGCCGCAGCCGCGTACGCATACCACACCCTACTACGGAAAAAACAAGCACAACTAGACCAAAAAATACGCGCGCTCACACAAGCCTTCCGCCAAACAATAGCACAAAAAACACGCCAACACCAGCGCGTGTCAGACGCAGACTACTCCAAGTTCTGGAAACAAATACGCGCCCTCAAGAACGCGTTCGCGTACTGGAAAAAATGGCTAGCGCCAGTACCAGAATGGCTGTACAAGCGCATGAACCCACACTCCAAAAACATATTCTACCGCCCACACTACATCAAACACAGGCTCAACCACCCAACCAAATACGGAAAACCATACGCCAACCTCATACAACCAGACGGAACCACCAACACCAAACACATACAACAAACAATAAAACACATACAAAACACAACATACCCACCAACCAAAACACACAAGCCAACAAAACCACACTGGCCCACCACAATACACACACCAAACAACACCTACCACATACTCACACCCATCACACCAAACACAACACAAATAATCATACAAAACACAAGAACAGGACAACTATACACACTCCCAATACAAACCAACCCCAAAAACAAGACCATAAAATACGACCTAAGGAACAAAAAAGAATACAAGTACAAGATCACCATCACACTACCAGACGGCAGCACAATCAAACACAACAACACCCAAGCACTACAACAATACCTAAAACAAAAAATCACGCCAAACAACAAGATCAAAAACTACACCCAAACCCCCACAGCACTCACAATCACACTACAAGACAACACAACCATCACGCTCACCAAACCCAGCCAAGCATTCCTAGAATGGTTCCAAAAAATACTCCAGTACCCAAGCAAATACCAAAACCACCCCTACAACAAGTTCACCCTATACTACCAAACAGCACAATGGCAAAAAGCAGCAACACTCCTCACCAGACACTGGCAACAAAAAGGAATCACGACCAGTATGACAACACAAGAAACCACCCAAAGACTACAAATGCTCGACAAACTCACCCCGAACCTAAAACAAATCTGGAACAACCCCACCACCCTCCAACAACTCACACAACAAGAATGGAAACAAACACACACAACAAAAGAAGAAAACAAAGAAAACGGCCCAAGAGAAGAATTCAGACAAAAACTTAACGCCAAACAAGCAAGCCTAAAAGAATACCAGGAATACCTGAACACCGTAGAAAAAATCTACGGGACAAAATACGCGTCAAAAGTAACAATAAAAGTAGACGCAAACACCACAGCACTCGAAGGCATAAAAATAAGAATATGGAACAGATACACACAAACAACAATACTAGACACAACAGGCCACTTCACCAAAGAACTGCCACAAGAAGGAAAAACCGTGCCACCAGACAGCACACAACAATTCATACTACCACCCGGAACATACAACATACAAATAGACGCCCCAAGACACGCCAGCCAAATACACCAAATAACAATACTAGACGGAGAACACACCACAATAACAACCAAACTAAAAGAACTCTACCCACCACCAAGAACCAACACACCCCTAGACCCAATAATAGACCTCATAAGCGGAAGAAGACCAATACAAAAACAACTAAGAATAGAACAACAAACAAACTGGCTAGCAGACAACCTCGGACAAGACCCCCTCGGAACAGGAAGAAAAACCATAATCATATGGCCAGGAACCGAAACAATAATAACAAAACATATCATAGTCAACGGAAAGACATACAAACTCACTGAAAAAAGTTTGTATCATCTAATGAAAGAACTGCGGGGACCAAGACCCTTAAAAAACGGGGAACCTAATACGAGATTAAACCAGATAAAGATGCTATTCAACGTAAAGACGGATGAAGAAGTTCTGGAATTAATTCAAAAAACTCTAAAATCCGGGAAGATAATAAAGAAAGACCCTCAAACAGTCAATTTCAAAATGATTATCAACGGAAAAGAGTTTATCGTTGGAGTAGACCCCACACAAAACGTAATAAAAACAGTAATAGGCAAGGCGATCCGATGAAAAAGACCCAAAATCAAACAGAACTAAGAAGGATTATCAGACAAATAAAACTATTAGAAACCGATGAAAAAACAAGAACAGAAAAATGCTTCGACGATCCTGCAATAATCGCACTTTCACTACGTGACGCGTACGCCTGCCTAGGAGAACTATACCTAAAAGAAGCAGACATCAAACAAGCAATAAACGCGTTCAAGAAAGCAAAAGAAAACGACCTCAAATTCATAAAATCAGAATTCTCATACGACCCAGAATACTTAAAAAAACAAATAAAATCCACACAGGCCTACTGGAACGAAAAAATAAACAAACTCACACAAAAGGAAGTGCTCCATCCCCACCAACACAGAAGAAAAAACCACAGCAAACAACCAAAGAAAGCCTCTTAGACCCCGATAAAATAGCCATCACAACAGTATACAAAACAACCAAACTAGGCAAAAATTGGGTGAGAATATGGTAAAAGTAATGATAATGAACGAACCAGAAAAAGAGAGATTCACACTAATACTATTAAACAACAAAAAATACAAAGAAACACCCATCAATGACATAGTCCTCATAAGCATAGACACAGACAACGAATTGAAAGACATAGAAATACCCTACAATCTCAACAATTGCATAGGTCAAAACATACCAAAACCACCCGAGAAAACAACAAAAGACCCAAAAATAAAACTCCCCTCAGAAACACAAGAAGGAGTACTCTACGACCCGCAGGAACACACGATATACATACAACTAACACCCCAAACAGAACAAAAAATACAAATAAACAAAATGATAACTCTAGGCAAAAACCAAAAAAAAGAACTTTCAGCTATATGGATCAAACTCCCAAAAGAGGTAAACCAAAAAATCTACCACAACCAAAAATTCTTACAAAAAATAGAACTCTGACAAGAAATTCTTTAAAATCCAAAACAAACTACTACTATGATCCAACACAAGACATTCTAACAATTCCAGGACCAGCCAAACCCACAAAATACGCATTCTGAAAAAAGAAGAAAGAGAGGGAGAGAGCTCACCCGGCGCTCCCTGGAGAAAAGGAGAGCCTCTACGCTCGCAAGAAAAACCCCGAATCCTGGGAATAAAAAGCTTTTGCAACAAGAACAAACCAAACAAGAGTTTAGTTTTATATACTCCGCAGTCCCTTTCTGGATTATGGGCTCCCTGGAGAACGCCCTGAAAAGGCAGGGCTGACCGACTACGAGGTCAGGATCCTGTCAAGCCTCTCAAAGTATCCTGAGGGCCTCACCGCGGAAGAACTGTCCAAGATTGCGAGAGTGCCCCACGCCAAGATCTATTCTGTGCTGAACGGGCTGGCCAGGCACTCTCTCCTGCACTCTGACGAGAGCAGGCCCAAAAAGTACTATCCCCTGCCGGCAGACGCTCTCGCCGACGCGCTCATAAGACCGAGGAAAACCGAGCTAGACCAGATCCGGGAATCAGTGCTCGCAGCACTCTCCCCAGAACCCGGACTCAAGCCCAACGTAAAAGCCCTGCACAGCAAAGAAGAAGTCTGGAGGAACGTGTACGCGATCCTCTCCGGAGCGAAAAGGAACATAAGAGCAATAAGCATTGCCAAAATGTACGAGAAGTCAATGCTCATGCCAGACCTGATGAAACTAGGCACCAGGATATGCAATAACAAGGGCATCACGTTCAGGATACTCTCGACAGAGTCACTGATGAAGATCCCGTTGTCAAAACTACCGTACGAAGCAGTAGAATTCTTGGCCAACCCAAGAGAGTCCAGCAGAGTCCTACCGGATGACATGCTACGCACTGACGTGCTGATCGCTGACGGAGAGAAAGCGGAAATACCCGCGATAGACCCTGAAACCCATGAGTACGTCTCGGGAGTGCTCATAGAAGGCAGGGAACTCGTGGCCCCGTTCGTGGCATACTTCGAGGACTTGTGGGAAAAAGCAGTCCCGATAGAAGACCAGGTAAGGAAAATGGCCAAAGAAGAGTTGAAAAGGAGAGGCATAAAGACTACTTTTTCCCGGTACTAGCAAGATGATACTTAAGCAAGAGTTCTAATCCTTCCACATACTCTCTCAAGTCTACGGATTTTACCTTTGGAGCTAGCTTGAGGATATTATTTCTATGCATTTCCCATTCTTCTAGAAGATTTTTCTCTACTTCATTCTTTTTGATCTTTTGTTTTATATCCTCAGCTATTTTAGGATCGGAAACGCTTTCTTCCAACTCAGAAGGCGTTATGATCCCCTCGCTTATGGCGTATCCAAAAACTCCTGAGGAAAAATCTGTTTCTTTCATTTCTCTTTCCCAGGTGCTCAACCAGTTCCCTATTCTTGCCATCTGCTGCCCTTTCCACACTGCTTCTCTTAACAAGGGAAGATCACTCATATCGAACTCTGGAGAGAACATGAGGTCTATGTCTGCAAACAAGTAAAACATCATATTATGAGCCCCATAAATTTTGGTCTCGAGATAGTTAAGCATTTTAACATTTTTGTTGGCAGTATAGGCATAAAGGAACGTATTCCACGTCTGTTTCAAATCGAACATAAACATTTCTCTGAATTCTTCCCATCTAGGTGCTTTTGATAAAATTTCTACTGTCTTCCTCCAAGACTCTATTTCTATCTTTACTCTGTGTTGATCTTGAGTCACAAGATCAGCTGGTATCTTAATTTTTTCAAAGGGGACTTTCAGCATTACATCAAGAAGCCTTTTATTTTTATGAACATCTGAAATGTCATCGGTTACAGTTACCGCAAAGATCAAAATACTTTTCGCCAATGCTGATGAGTAACGATTACTTTCTGGAACGCAAGAAAGCATAAACCCTGGTTTCCGAGCGTATGTGAGATCCCAACACCATTTCCATAAAAATAAGGGCCTCTCTCCACCCATTTTCTCATAATCTTCGGCAAGTTCATGGATTTCAGGCGGAAGTTCTACCTCCATGACTTTCCGAATGAACTTATTGATTCCTTCATTTTTTATTTCAGACAAGATCTGCTCGTATTTCTTCATTTTTCCACCGAAATCACGTTTGCAGAGTATACTCCCAATATCACTCTCTCTCCAGGCTTTTTAAAATAATTGTTCATAGGATATACCGCAAGATAAGGCAACCCATCAAAATATTTTTCATATTTTTCTCTTAGCATCCAAGATTTATGAGAAAGCATATTCAAACGTATTCCTGAAGAATAAACAAATGCGAAAGCTTTTTCATTTTCAAATTCTTTTAACAATTCATCTACAGATTCTAAGATTTCTTTTCCAGAAACAGACAGAAGTACTCCTTTTCGTCCTAAAGCCCTGTATCCTAAAAGGAGCTCTTCTCCGTAAATAGCTCCAACTCCTGTTGTATAAGTAGGGTTATCTTCAAATCCTATAGGAAAATAATCTGAAGTCTTGTAATAAAAGGCGGGCTCTATTACTTTAAATCGTTCTTCTGAAATTTTTGATATCTCTTCCAAAAACTGCCTTTTTGCACTTTTTCCATTTATTGAGACAACTATTCTATCATCATACGCAGTTTCGGTTATTGTAAATTTTTTATCTGTAGGTTTAGCTCCAAGCGTCCAATTCATGTAAACATTCTTGTTTATTCCAAAAAGTAACAGTACCGCAGAATTTCTTAGGGGAGTTTCGTTCAAAAAGACATAATTATCGAGACAGCTATAATCATCAACAGAAGAACCCCCAAAGATGTAATAATTTTCAAAATATTTTGATAATTCAATAATAAACGTCTCTTCTTTTCCTACTCCCGTACCAAGCAGGGCAGATATTCGCATGCCTATTCTTGACAAGATTTTTCCCAAGACTACCGAGTTCACATTATTCACAGTACCTACAAAAGGCACTCTTGGGATTATAGCTCCTGAAACGAATGCAAACAAAAGCTTATTTCTGTGAGTGATTTTATTCCCTTTTCTCTTTATCATCTTCGCGGCTTGTCTTGCGGCCTTCCGCGGGTTTCGTTTCACGTTCTTGCCTACTCCCACGGCCACCTGCATTTCCGGGTCCTGGACCGCCATGGCAGTGACTCCCCTGGTGAACACGCCGTCCTGGTTCATGAATCCTGCCACCGTGCCCCCAACCAGCGGCGCGTCAGGAAACTCTTTCTTGATCCCCTCCAGCATTGGCTTGAACTCTTCCTTGTGGTGGATCGTGGAGAACAATAGAATGAACTTGGGCTCGGGCGTCTCTCGCTTTATTTTTTCAGTAATCTCTCTCGCGATCTCTTCTCCCTTCCACTTCCTGCTCGTTGCCACGCAAACCTTCAGTTCTCCGCTCATCCTAATAAAAAAGAGGAAACCGGAGTATTTAAATAATTTCAGCCCATTCTCTCTTTTTGATGGACCTGCGGGAAGCTCTCGGAATGCTCGGTCTCTCCTCTTACGAGGCCAGGGCGTTCAGGTTCCTGTTGGATCATCCCAAGGCAAGTGCGGAAGAAGTGTCGCAGGGCTCTGGAATCCCGATGGCAAAAGTGTACACTGTCCTTGGTAGCCTGGAAAAGAGAGGACTGGTCAGGACCTTCTTGTCCAGGCCCAAAAAGTATTCTCTCGTACCCCCAGAGGACCTAAGGAGAGCATTCCTGGAGTCCAAGAAAAAGGAACTAGAAACGGCTGAAAAGGCTGTCGAAAAAATAGTCTCGGAAGCAGTCCTGCCAGAAGAAGAGGAAACCACAATCTTCACGGTCTACTCAGAGCAGGCAGTCTGGCGGGAGGTTGAAAGGATCAAGCTTTCCGCGAAAAGGTACGTGAAAAACCTCGGACCCGCGTTCCAATGGGAATACGCACTAAAACAAGAAAAACTGATACAAACCGTCCTGAAGATACTGAAAAGAGGTGTGAAAGTATACAACATCCTCCCGGACGACTATACCCCTAATTTCAAGAGCCTCTCAACAAGCTTCATGAGGATGGCTGCCCACAAGAACGAGAACTTCAGAATACTAGACCACAACAAGATAGTGACTCCCATACAAGTGGCAGATGATTATTACATAGGAATCCCGTTCATTGACATGGAGCACAAAAAACTGATAGGAGGAATGGTCATCCACAGCCGGGAGCTCGGGGTGATAGCGTCCCACTATTTTGACATGCTCTGGGAACAAGCGGACCACGTTGAGGACAAGATACGCACGACAGCCAGGATAGAACTGGCAAAAAGAAAGATTACAAGGAGGTAAAAAAAGGAATGCACGGGCTCGAGGACGAACTCAAAAAGTTCGGGCTGAACTCTTACCAGGCCAAGGCAGTCGTTTTCCTGCTGGAGAACCCTGATTCCACCGCGGAAGAGGTGTCAAAGTATTCTGGAATCCCCATGGCGAAAGTGTACCAGGTGCTCGACTCCCTCGTGAAAATGGGCCTGGCCTCGTATTCTCTGGGAAGACCAAAAAGATACTCTGCCCTGCCCGCGGACCAGATCGTGTCAAGGCTCGTTGGCAGGATAGAAGACAGGCTCGCGTCGCTGAAGGATTCTGCCAGAACTCTGCTGGAACAACTCTCGGAAGCGAGCGTGGAAGGAAGGCTCCAGCCAGTGAAGATAGTGGACTCAGAAGAAGGCGCGTGGGCGGAGTACGGCAAGATGGTGCGCAGGACGAAAGAATACATTTACAACACCTCAGATTCTCTCGGGTGGGACAGCGGTTACTCCCACGGGAACCTGATGCTTCCAGCGTACTATGACCTCATCCAAAAAAGGAAAGTTAGGATAAGGTGCCTCTACCCTGATAATTACAATCTCCTGCACACGGTCACCCTGGTCCCTAAGGGAATTCGGAGAAAGCTTTTCAAAATATACTCTTATCCTGGGCACGAGGCGCGCAAGATAAAAAAGGATATAACCCTGTTCTTCTCAGTGTCTGACGACGAGAGAGTATTCCTTGTCCTCAGGGACGGGAACGAGATCGTGGGAGGCTTGTTCATAAACGATCCCTTGACCGCGAGGACGTTCAGGGAAGTGTACGACAAACTGTGGGAAAAAGGGGTTCCTGTAACCAGCCGGATGGTTGAGGCTGCAATAAGGTATGCGGGAAAACTGCTCAAGTAAACCTTTTCTCGGTTTAATCCGGGCGCGGAAGGGATATAAACTCTTGTTCTCCTTCTTAGAGTAAGAGGGGGTTATCGTGAAAAGACTCTACTCTGAGGGGGTCAAGTACTACGAGGACAACCCGCCCAATCCCACGAGAGTGTACGAGAACTGGCTGGAGCTCTTGAAGAAGACGGATTACGCGAGCGTGCTTGACATAGGGTGCGGGCTGGGAGACTTTACCCAGATGCTGCGGGACGAAGGATACGAAGTGACCGGGATAGACAGTTCAGAGCAAATGATCCGGGCCGCAAGAAAAAGGCATCCTGAGTGCAGGTTCGTGCACGCGAACGCGGTGGACTACAAGCCAGCGCAAGAGCTGGGAATAATGGCGTTCACGGTCCTGCCACACCTCTCCCCAAAGGAACTCGGGGCCCTGTTCAAGAGGATGGGGCAAGGTGACTATACTAAGGCCTTGTGGTTCGACTACCCCAAGTACGTGAAACAACTGCTGGACGGGGTCACGAGCATGCCGGGAATAGACTTTGTCTTCCACCACACGGGCAGGATAGAATACCATGTGGGAGAGTACGAGGAAGAGCTGTGGCTGGTCACACCCTCGCTCGTGGAAGCCCTGACAGGAGCCTGCGGGCTTGACTCCAGGACCCTAAAAGAAGGCAGGATAAGGTACTATCAAGAGTGCACGCTCGGGAACTAAACCCTTTACAGGTTTAATCGTGTTGCAGATTCTTTATAAACCTGTTCTGCTGGTTTAGTTCCAGGAGGTGACGAGAATGGTGTGGAGCTTGGTTGCTGAAAACGCTGGAGGAGACGAGTACAGAGAGTGGGGGACCTGGATAGACACGTACGGTGAGAGAGAGGAGGACGAATGAAAAAAGTGAGCAAGAATGCAAGGGAGAAAGCTTCCTGACGGCAGGTTCGAAGGAGAAGGACAAGCTGAGGACACACTGTTGCTGGAGAAAGTGTGCAATGCCTTCGGCCTACCGGCAGGAGAAGAAAGGGAGGTGAGGGCAGGGCTCAGGCAAAAGCTTTCCCAGGACCCAAAAGAATTCCTGCAGGGGATCAAGAGACTCAAGCAAGAAAATCCTCCCAGGCTCGCGGGAGTCCTACTGGAAATGGTGGGGTCAGCGGTCTCAGGCAGGCTCTGGAAAGCCCTAAGAAAAGAGTGCGAGCACGCGGGGATCGACTTCTTCCAGGCAGTCTCGCGTGTGAAAAGCCCTCTACTGCACGGGAGGACAGTAGAACAAGAGTTCGAAGGTTATCCTGAAAGAGTAAGACTATTGCTAACTGTAATGCAGGAGCTCGCGAACTTTGAGGAGAAAACCCTGTGGTACTACTGGAAAGAAAAAAGGGAAGAACAGTACATCATTCCTCCCCTGGAAAGAGTCTCGCAGGATCCACCAATATTCCTGAATCCTGAGACAGGCGGCTGGGCAGTGGTAACAGACCCGAGCCTGCTGGACCCTGCAAGGTACGCTGGCAGGGGGCAGATGCTCCAGGCGGAAGTGCAGGGCACCGCGTACATCAGTGAAGGAGTCCTGACAGAACAGGAAAAGAAAGATCTTGACGCTCTGGTCAAGGCAAGGGTAGCATACCACACGGGATCCAACACCCCCTCTCTCATGGAAGTAAGGTTCAGGCCAACGTTCCTGTCAATAATGCTAACAGAAAAATGCAACTTCGCGTGCGAGTACTGCTACCAGGACCATGACCCAGGAAAAAAGGAGGCTAACGCGAGAGAACTTGACGCGCAGGCGAGCAGGATCCTGTCCTGGTTCAGGACCATAAAGAGCATAGAATTCTTCGGAGGAGAACCCCTTCTAGAACTAGGAAAGCTTAGGATGCTCCTGCTTAACGAGCTCGTCAGGGCAAGAGACCTGTTCATGGAAACCAACGGAAACCTGCTCACCAGGGAGGTCGCCAGGCTCCTCAAGGTGCACGGGGTGAGCGTGGGAGTGAGCCTTGACGGCCCGCCGGAAAAGAACAGACACAGGAAAACAAGGGCAGGAGAACAAGCGTACGAGACCGCGGTCAGGGCAATGGAAAACCTTAAGGCAGAGGGACATTCTTATGGAATGATCTCCGTCCTGACCCCCTCTAACGCGGGAATGGGAGAAGACTTCCTTGAGTGGGCTGAAGAACTTGGAGTCCACTCCTTTCACGTGAACTACTGCAACCATCCTGAACTCGCTCCCAGCGCAGGGCAGGCGTTCGAGTTCTTCAAGAAAACCTTTGAAGCGTACGTCGAACAAGAGCACTACAAGAGAATAGGGTACTCTAACTTCAAGTGGGCGATCGAAGCCCTTTCAACACCCCAACACCAGAGGAGCCTAATGTGCGGCAGGAGCCCGTGCGGGGCGGGCATCGCGCACCTGACCATAACCCCTGACGCTAGGATCGCCCCGTGCCCAAGGCTCTCGGAAAACAGGGTCAGCCCAGAGAACACCTCCGACCTTTTCAGAAGGTTCTGGAGCGTGTACTCTCACAACATACTGACCACGAGCCCCTGCTCAGAATGCGCGTACCGGAACCTCTGCACAGGAGCGTGTCCTGAAACAAGCTCAGGAAAAGTGTTCCGGGAATACTGCAGGTTCCAGAGAATGCTCTGGCCCTGGCTCATGCAGAAAGTCTACGAGAACCCGAAATACCTGGAGGCGGTAAAAAGATGGAAGAGGCTGAAGGTCTCACCAATTACCCCGGGACCGTGAAGGGAACACTAATAACGAACGTTGAAAACGCTACAAGGTATCCTGACCCAGTACTGTACTGTGACAATTTCCTGATAGACCACGTGGTCTACTTGGACAGGCTCAAAGCAGTCCTGATACGGAGGAAGAACTTCTTGTGCCACGCGGCAATAGTCTGCAGGGAAAAGAAGATCCCGTCCGCTGTGGGAGTTGAGATCAGGGAACCGAAAGAAGGGGCTAGGGTCACCGTGCACGCGGACACTGTCAAAACAAGAGTGGTGCTAGAGTAAACTTTTCCCCAGTTTATTCTGGTTGCAGAATCTTTTTATTACTCTTCCGCAGGGTTATTTTCTGGAGGTGGTTTTGATGGCGGAGTACATGACATCCTCGTGCACGAGCGGAGGGGATGACTGGCCCAGGTACTCCAAGTCAGGAGGGTACTCAAGGTCAGGAGGCTGGGGAGAGTACGAGGACTGGAGAGACCACTACAACAAGTACTATGACAGGGACGAGTACGATTAATTGGGGTGTGAGGTTGGAAGGCTGGTCGCAGGTAATGAAGTTCGGGAGGATAAAAAGCATTTCAAGCGGGCTTGAGGACATGAAGCCCGCTGAAAGCCTTTTTTCTGTAATGCTCGGGAAAAGGCTTGAGCACCTGAAAAGGGAGTACGGGATAGAGGCAAGGGTGAACGAGAAGGGCGCGTGGGTCACGCGCGAGAGCAGGATCACAGCATACAAGCGGTTCCTGGCAGACCCGGAATACCGGAAGAAAATCCTGAGGCTGCGGATGAGGGACTACGAGCAGGAAGAACCTGAAGACCCGTGGGAAAAGAAGGAGTACTGGGAGAGGATGGCTGAAGAGCACGCTGAAGAAATGCTGCTCGTGACAATCTTGTACAGCATGCTGTCAAGAAAGGCTGAAGACCTCATCCTCTCAGGAGCCCCTCCTGAACTGCTCGCGTCACCTGACCCAGACTGGACTGAAAGAATAGGACCAACACACCCTTTCGTAGCATTTATTGAAGGAGGAGAGTGTGACTGGAGGAAGACAAGGGCAAAGAACAAGGACGCGTACAAGAGGGCCAGAGAACTCAGAAAGAGCGTGGACGAGAACGTCTTCAAGATAATGAGGCTCGCCAGCGCCATGGCAAACCAGTACTCAAAAAAGGACTATGACGAGATCGTGTTCAGCAAGTACTCTTTCGCAAGATCGCAGAACTTTTTGGCTGACGACATAGAGTTCACGGGAAACAAGGCCGTGAACCGGGTGAACGGAAGGATAGCCAGGATCACTGAAGAAGAAAAAACGCTTCTGGAAAAGGCCTTGAAAGGGCCTTTGCTGTTCTCGGACATCAGCAGAAGAGAGTACTCCCTGCTCAAGAGCCTGCACGAGGCAGGGCTCGTGAGACTGAACGGAAGGTACCACGCCAGCGCGAGGCCCAGGGTCCCGGGAATCGAAGAGGACAGCGCCATAGTGGTGGTGAGGGTCACTGACGCGTGCAACCTCGCGTGCGAGTACTGTTACGCTAACGCGGGAAAAAGAACTGGCACCGTGTCCGAGGAGACAGTAATTAACGCGGTGAAGGTGTTCTCCCAGTACTATCCTCGGCTGACCGTGGAATTTCACGGAGGAGAACCCTTCCTCTATTTTGACTCCTGGATAGGGACCGTGAACAGGATAAGGCGCTTGAACTGGCCTGTTGACTTCGCGGTGCAGACTAATGCCACGCTAATAGACCCGGACAAGGCAAGAAAGCTTTCCCTTAACAGGGTGAGCGTGGGAGTGAGCCTTGACGGGCCGAAGGAAATGCATGACAAGGCCAGGCATGATGCCGCTGGCAAGGGATCCTGGGACGATGTGATGAGAGGAATAAGCGTGCTAAGGAAGTGGAACCTGTTCGCTGGAGTCATAACGACCGTGGGAGAGCACAACGCCAGACCGAGGGAACTCCTTGACTTTTATCTTGACAACGATATCACGAGGGTCAAGCTCAATCCCCTGTGGGAGTGGGGCAGGGGGAAGGGCAAGGGCATGAAAAGAGAAAAGTTCCACTGGTTCTACAAGGCATTCATAGAAGCCACTGTCAACGCCAGGCTGCAGGGAGAAAAACTGGTCAAGGAATCCAACTTTAAGGACATAATCGTCACCCTCTCCTCCGGCAGGACAAGGTACATGTGCTTCCAGAACCCCTGCGGCGCTGGGAGAAGAATGTTCGGAGTAGACCACGACGGGACAGTGTACCCGTGCGAAGAGTTCACGGGAAACAAGGAGTTCGCGGGGCCCAACATCAACAAGGTCAAGAACGTGCTCCAGATCTTCTCCCACCCGGTAGTCTCTGGAGTGAGGGGGAGGATGCTGGAAGAGGACAGGCTGCCCTGCGGCCCGGGCTACTGCAAGTCAGCGTTCCTGCAGACAGGACGCCCCAGAGGATCCTGGGACGGCCTGCTTGAGTGGGCGTTCGACCTGCTCAAGGAAGAGCCCTGGCTGGCCAGGGAGTACGGGGTGAACATAGAATGGAAGAAGAGTTCGAGGGAGTGACAGCGTCAAGAGGAAAAGCGGTCGGGCGCGCGTGCCTTGACCTCAAGGACTTCAGGGACGGTGACATAATAATCGCCGAGACGACTTACGCGCCACTGGTGCCCCTCATGAAAAGAGCGGCCGCGATCGTCACCAGCACAGGAGGAGTGCTCTCGCACGCGGCAGTAGTATCAAGAGAACTGGGGATACCGTGCGTGGTCAGGGCAGCAGGAGTCCTGAGCGTGCCTCACGGCGCGCTCGTGGAAGTGGACGCCACCGCCCCGAAGGGCAGGGTAAGGGTCGTCGGAAAAAATGATGTTTCCTGACAGTCCGGAACACTAGCGCCCCGAACTCAGGATGAACCGCGGACAATCTGACGAGGGCGAGGCACGCGGAACTCCTGAACTCCCGGATAACAGAACAAGATAAGAAAAAACTGTACAACCTGCCCAAGGTCCGGGGATAGAAGCGCTTGGGGAAAACCAGGAGATCATGCCTTCAGTTCTCTTATTCTTCTCCGGGTGTTCTCCACTTCTACTTCTATTAGTCCCCTGTTCGCCAGGCTGTTTATCACGGTCACCAGGGCAGTTCCCCTGTCAACCGAGTACAACAGAATGCTCACCCTCCCCAGGTCTACCGTGATGTTGTCCATCCCGTAGTCATGGAATTTTGACATTATGTTCAGGAACGTGTCCATGGTGCCCTTTATCAGCGTCAGCAGGCCCACGTTCTTTATCTTGGGAGGCAGCCGGCTCTGGTATATCCTGCCAGGACTCTTGACCAGCATTACCGCCAAGACGTCGTCAAGCCTCTGCAGATCGTCCAGAGCATCGTAAAAACTTTCCGCCATCAGTAAAGAAAAGCGCGGCGGAGGGATAAAAAGGTTCTGGTCACAGGAAAAACACAAGGATCAGAACAGTTTTGACTGGGTAAGATTTTCTTCCGGCTTGCTTACCACGATCCCCCTGCTCGTTATGTCCATGCTCACGAAGTCGTCGTAGTGCTTGGTGTTCCTCATCTTCTCTATCCTTAGCGTTCTCTTGCTCCCCGCCATGCCGAGGTAGTGGAGTGTTATCACCGCGTCGGACAAGAATTCTGAGACCCCGTCGCTGGAGAACATGGGAGAGTCTCTGGGGGTCTGGGAGGTGACTATGGATGTCATGTTGAACTCTTTCAGCATGAGGATGAGCTTGTGCACCTGCATCCTGATCATTATGTTCTCTGACAAGGGGCCTCCCATGACCTTGTCAAGCTCGTCCAGGAGCCCGTACTCTGCCAGCTCGTTCACTGATATTGGAAAGTCTGCTAGGGGAGAAAGAGAGTCTAGCACGAACCTTTCCGGCTTGAAGGACTCTATCTCCTTTCTTATCATGGAATGGTACGTTTCTCCTTTCGGGAGCCTCCTCTGGGTTATGTCAAAGAATATGAACCTCGCGAGCCCGTTCTTTTCCAGGGACTCGAAGTCCATTCCCATCAGGCTCGCCTGCTCGTACAGGTCTCTCACGGGCTGCTCGAAGCTTATGTACATTACCCTCTGCCCGTACTCTTTGGCCCCGTGGTACAAGAACTGCAGGCAAAAGATTGACTTTCCTGTTCCAGGGGATCCTGAGACAAGGCAGGTGCTGCCCTTGGGAAGCCCGCCTTGTATTAGCTCGTCAAGCCCAGGAACCCCTACAGGCTCTCTCTCAATCATACTGGGTAAGAAAAAGTATTCTTTGGTATAAAAAGTTTTGGACTCCCCCGGGGCCCTGTTCACTCTACCGCGAGATGGAACTCTTCTCCCACTTCCCTGGGCGTTTTCTTCGAGTCCGCGGCCACCCTCTTCAGCCCTGTTATGAGCTCGTCCCTGGTTATCCACTTGCTCCCGCACTCAGGGCACTCCAGTCCAACGAACTCGTACTTCCTGTCCCCGTACCACACGTCAACGTACGCGGGGTTCATGTGAACTGTCTCACAGTAAGGGCAAACGTGCTTCATCCCCTGATCACTCCATCCTCTTTATCCTTTTTAGTGCGAGGTTCACCTCGTGGTCCGTGAAGAACTCTGCCCCGCACTCGGGACACTTGAATCCCGCGAGCTCGTACTCCTTGCCCTTGAAGGGCACTGCAAGGTACACTGGATCCATCCTGACCTTCTCGCAGTAGGGGCACACTTGCATCATCCTGAATACCTCCTGCAAAGAGTATTCCAGGCGATCTTGTATTAAAACCAGACGGTCCAACCGAGGAGAGAAGAGACTAGTAAATTCTTTCTCCAGGCTCTTCTGGCTTGCGCACCACAATGCCCTTCTGGGTTATGTGCATCGGGAGAATCTCTTCAGCGTGTCTGGTGCCCCTCATCTTCCGTATGTACAGGGTCCTCGTGTCAGAAGTTCCGAAGCCAAGGTAGTGGAGCACGATCACCCCGTCCGCCACGTACTCTTCCACACCGTACTTTGAGAACTGCATTGGTCCGGCGGTGAAGCCCTGTTCAGGGACTTCTGACGTTATTACCGCGGTCACGTCAGTCCTCATGAGCATGTAGTTAACCTTTAGTATTGTCCTCCTTATCTCGTGAATGCTGTCAATGTGGGCTGACAGGCCGGCCACCGAGTCCAGGACAAGCCTTTTCGCGCCTATCTCGTCAACCACCTGCATTATCCTGAGCAGGAGCCTGTCAACGTCCAGGCTGGTGTCAGGGATCCTGTACTTCTCCTCTGAAGGAAACCCTGCCCTCGCGCTGCTCGCGTCCAGTATCGCGATCATGTTCTTTTTCTCAAGCTTCGGAATGTCCCAGTTGAACCGGGTCATGTCCTGTCTTATGAGCTCGGGCCTCTCGTCAAGGGTCACGAAAACCCCTGGCTCGCCGTACTCAACAGCCCCCCTGTACAAGTACTGCATGCCGAAAATTGTCTTGCCCGCCCCGGTTCCTCCGGAGACGAGTATCGTCCTGCCTTTAGGGAAGCCTCCTTCTATCAGTTCGTCAAGCCCGTAAACGCCTGTCTGAACCCTTTCTATCATGCTAGGAACAAAAAAGCAGGCCCTGGTTATAAACGTTTCGTCGCAGAAGGGTTTTATACTCCCTATGAGTAAGAGTCTGGTGGTGATGACATGAAAAAGCTGGTGATACCACTACTGTTCGCGGCCGTCCTCCTCGCCGGGTGCATCGGGGGAGGCCCATCACAAACCCAAGAACAGCAGGCGGGACCGGCCGAGCAAGCGGCTGCAGCCATGGTGATGAGCCCGTTCGGCCTAATGCTCTCTGAGGCCGACGCGGCAGGGCAGGACCTGGAGTGCATCGGAAGACCCCCGGGAACAGTCAGAGGATACTACACCAAAACAGAGGACACTGGACTGGGAGAAACCAGCGTGACGATCGTGTACTACAAGAAGGGAACGGACGCTGACTCGGTCAAGCAGTTCGTGGAATCAAAAGCCCAGGAGTGCGGCTGGAAGAAAACCTCTGAATCCTCAGGAAGCGTTTCAACCCCCGGGTTCCAGATAGTCCAAGGCTACTCCCTGGAGTACGAGAAACAGGACACTAGCCTGGGAGTGGACATAATCGCGGCAAAAACCTCTGGAGGGAACGAAGAGGGCTACACATTCATCGAGTTCACGGTCAACGAGCACTCGGGAGAACAGGGCACAGCAGCCCAGCAGGAGACCACCACAACAGAAGAGGAGTCTGGGTTCGGCGCGGTCACGGAGCCGAGCGTGACTGACGCTGACGCCCAGAAGTACGACAACCTGCTAAAGCCAGTGTTCCAGAAGGTTTTCGGGAGCACCAAGCTCTCAGCATACGCTGCCGTGGAAGGAGAGCAGAAGATGATAACCCTTGAGTACGTTCTGGAGCAGGGAGCGCAGGCAAGCAAGCTGGCTGACCTGAAGAACGAGCTCAGCCAGGCCTTGAACCCAGAGGGCTTTTCCAACATAGTCTCTACAGTGACCAGCGACAGTTTCATCTACTCCTACAAGGGACTCAGGGACAGCACGATAACAGTGTCAGGAGCCCCGGGAGAAAACAAGGTGAGCGTGACGATCCTGCTCGGCTCCTGAAAACCCCTCTTCCATTTTCCGGGAAAGGATTTTAAACCATCTTCCTCTTTTTATCCAGCATGACACAACAAGAGCAGTACCCTCTCAGGGGCCTGAGAATGCACTATAACGCCAGTCCCGCGACGGGGACAAGGCTCCTGCACCCAGAGCACGCTACGCCGAACGGGATCTGCGTTGACTGCGTGCAGTGCGGGATCTGCGAGGTCGGGCGCAAGGCGAAGACAGGCCAAGCCCTCTTCCCCCAGCCGTTCGGGAAAACGCAGTTCGGGGCGGAGAAAAGGCTTCCTGGAATAAAGGACCTTCAGGTGGTCCCAGAGCTCTTCGGCCCGGACATCCTGTTCCACGAAGTGAAAACAGAAACAAGGATAGGAGGATTCAGGTCAAGAGCCCCTGTCTCCATAGCAGCCATGGGGTCCACCCAGGTCGCTCACTCTAAAGGAAAAGCGCTTTCAGAAGGCGCCGCAAGAGCAGGGATCCCTGTCGTGATAGGAGAGAACGTGCTCATAACCCACGGGCCAGAAGGGCTTGAGGAGAGGATCAGGGCGTTCAAGGAAAACCAAGATGACGGGTACGGTGCGGTAGTAGTGCAGGCTAACGTGCACGACAGGAAGCTCGGGGTGTGGAAGCACGCGGTAGAGTACGGCGCCGACGCGGTGGAGGTCAAGCTAGGCCAGGGAGCCAAACAGGGTCTTGGAGGAGAGATACGGTTCGAATCAGCAGAAGAGGCGGAAAAGTACAGTAAGGCAGGGTACACTATCATAAAAAACCCTGACGGGTCGTGGCAGAGGCACGCGCACCCAGGAGAGGTTTCCGAGGAGAGCGTGAGGCAGGCGCTGGCAGAAGCGGCTGACACAGGCCTGCCTGTGTGGGTCAAGACAGGCGCTGGCAAGGGAGTGGCCCGGCTCGTGGAACTGCTCGAGAGGATCAAGAAAGAAGAAAAAATCAGGCTGGAGTGCCTCACGGTAGACGGGCACGGCGGCGGGACTGGAATGAGCCCGTGGCTTGTCATGAACGAGGAGAACGTACCGAGCGCTGCCGCGCTCGCCAGGATGCCCAAGACCAGCTTCGACGTGCTCGTAGCAGGAGGGTACTCTGACGGCATGGACATTGCCAAGGCCATGATGCTGGGAGCCAAGGGAGTCAGCATGGGCAGGCCGTTCCTGATAGCCGCTGGAACAGCAGGGGCAGAGGGGGTGGAGAACTTCGTCAAAGCAGTCTCAACAGAACTGAAGATGGCCTGCGCCACTCTCAAGGCAGAGGACGTGGCAGGGATAATAGGAAAGAAAGAAAACCTGGTGGCCCTGAGCAGGCTGGCAGGAGAATGGTTCGGCGTGAAAACAACACCCGTCCTCTGAGAAGAGGTTCTGGAAAAGCATTTATAACCGAGGGCAGTCTACTAAAAACTATGAACACGAGAGCAGTCCTCCTGTCAATCATACTACTGGCCGGGACAGGCCTGCTGCAAGCCCAGCAGTACTCTCAGGTGAACGCCAGCATCACGTTCTCAGGAGACACTGCCAGCGTGAGAGCAGAATCAGAAGCCACAGGGTTCACTTTCCTTCAGTTCCCGGCCAAGGTCAGCGGAAGCTCTTTCCCTATTGAGTTCGAGTACATGATAAAAAGCGAGAACCCCTCCTTTGACCCGTCAATATTCATCCGAGTGTACCCCAGGGAACAGGAGATAAGCGACGACTGGATAAAAACGAGGACCAAAGAGGAATGCTACTACTACACGGCCAGCAACGGGGAGATGATATTCGTAGGGAAGACCCCTGTCATAAAGGGCAGGCTGGAGGCCTACGGCCCCAGCGGGTGCATAGAACAGGACTGCGATTACTACTACGAGAACAACAGCGTCCTCCCGATACCAGACGGAGAATGGGTTCACAGGACGGTCCCGGTAGAATGTGACAACAGCGGGACAGTGTGGATAGTGGTCGAGATGAACAAGAAAACCCTCGGGAGCATAGAATGGAACCTCAAGAACTTCAGGGTGAATGGGGAAAAGATCCTGTTCTCTGAAGAGGAGAAGGCCCCTGCACCACAGGAGCAGGAGAACAGGACGGTTGAAAAACAGCCTCCTTCCAAGCAGGCTGTCCTGGAAGAGGAAAAGAAGGAGACCCTGAGCATGTTCAAGAAAGCCTTAGAGTACTCCGCGGTGCTGTTGCTCGCGGCGGTCGTGATAGCGCTCGCAATGTTATTAAAGAAGAAGAGAGCCTATAAGAGGATGGAGGTGGCATGAAGAATGAGAAGAACAGTGTTCGTGCTGCTGTTGCTGCTGGCAGCAGTGGTGGCACAGAATATCACGCCCGCAGTACAGGGTGACGGAGTGGCAACAGTAAAACCAGTCGTCCCAAGGGCTGTGAGGGCAGTGTACATGGCAGGAAAGGGGCTTGCAGTGAACCCGAACGACCTGACAGACTTCGCCCTGCTCAAAGGGGCTGTCGGAAAGGTAATGGTCGGGCAGGCTGAAAAGAAGATAGGGATCCTGCACGTTGACGACAAGAGGTACGTGCTGAAGAACATTCAAGTGGAGAACGGGTCCTTCTACGCAGAACTGTACGAGAGCCTGCAGGCGGCCGAGCCAGCCGGAAGAATTTCTCTGGACAGGATAGACAAGCCTACCGGAGAAGTGTGGGCGGGAGTGCTAGCGTTCGAGGACAGGGAGTACTACGCGTACCTGATAGGATTCCGCGTGCCAATGCCAGTAAAGAAAGTAGGAGAGAGAATAGAAGAGTACTGCAAGGAACACCCTGAAGAGGAAAGGTGCCAGCAGATAAAGCAGGCGGCCCAGAACAGGATAAGAGAATACTGCGAGGAACACCCTGAGGACGCGAGGTGCAAGGCTGTCGTGGCAGAGTACTGTGCCAGGAACCTTGACGACGCTAGCTGCAGGGCGAGAATAAGAGAGTACTGCGAGAAGAACCCTGAGGACAGGGTGTGCGAGAGGGCAGGAGAAGTGGTAAGAGCAGCCAAGGCAACAGGGACAGCCCTGAAAGAGAAGGTCAGGAACTGTTACTCAGAGTGCGTCCGGGACTGCGCTGTTGAGAAAAACGAGTCCACCACGGCAGAGTTCTCATGCGCCCTCAAGTGCAGGAGAGAATGCGCGTTCCAGCCAGAGGAAATAAGCGCGGTGAAAAAGAGGGTGAAAGAAAGAGTCTCAGAAGAAAAAGAGATGATGCCGGAAATCTCAAGACGCGTTAAGATCAGGGTCATCCCAACAGCCCAAGAGGAGGAACAGGTGAGGGAAAGGAACAGGTACGAGATGACCGAACAGGGACAGTATAACAAGACCATGGAAGAGGAAGTGAGCGCATGAGGAAACAAGCCCTGCTCTTGGGAGTAGTACTGGCAGCATCATTCCTGCTGGGCTGCATAGGAGGACAGCAAGAGCAGCCAGGACAACAGGCGGCCAACATCACTCCCGGTGAGGCGCAGAACGCGGGCCAGCAGGCAGAGCCTGAGAGTTACGCGAGCGAGCAGGAGGCAGTACAGGGCCTGGAGCAGATGCTAGACCAGATGGAGGAGCAAGCGCTCGCGAACACCACAGGAGAACTGGCCTGAACCCTTTTTCCCTTTCAATTTTTTATCCTCAAAAAAATTAGTGTGCTGGGGACAGGACCCCCTGGTTCTTAGCGATCGCTGCTGTTACCCTAAATGTTTCCAGGCAAGGGAGTATGTGCTTGGCCACTCAAAGTTTACTCAAGAGTTATCGCGCCCACTGGGCACGTGTCCCTTGCCTGCTCGCAGTTGCAGGAATCACACCCGTCAGGATTCTTGACGTGGCTCTTCCCGTCAGGTCCTATCTCGAACACGTCAGGACACAGGGCAGCGCAAGCGCCGCACCCAATGCAAAGGGACTGGTCAACAACAGGCTTTACCATGCTTAACACGCCTCCCCTCATTTTTTTCTTGGGGTTAGATTATCCCGTGCAGTATAAAAAGGGTTTTGGTCTTATTCAATGTCACGGATCCCCTGGCTGGTGACCGCGAAGATGACTTCTCCTTCCGGCAGGCAGGGGGAATCCACTAGTTTCGCTATCCTTTTTTCTCCCTTGCTCTTCCTGAGGTAAATCCTGTACGTGCTCTGGTGTCCTAGCACGTTCCCTCCTATAGGGGTAGTAGGATCACCGAACAGGATTCCAGGGTTGCTCATCACCTGGTTGGTAACGTACACGGGTATATTGTACAGGTCAGCCAGCCTCTGCAGGGAGTGCAGGTGCTTGTTAAGCTTCTGCTGCCTCTCGGACAGCGTGCCTCTTCCCACGTACTCTGCCCTGAACTTTGACGTGAGAGAATCTACTATCAGCAGTTTGATGTTCTCTTTCTCTATTACTTCTCCCGCTTTTTCCACGAGCACCATCTGGTGGTCTGCGTTGTACGCTCTCGCTACAAGGATGTTTCTCAGCACTTCTTTCGGGTCCAGGTCAGTGGCCTCAGCCATCTGCAGCACTCTTTCTGGCCTGAAAGTGTTTTCAGTGTCTATGAAGAGGCACTTGCCTTCCAGGCCCCCTTTTTCTTTCGGGAGCTGGACGTTCACGGCCAGCTGGAGCCCGAGCTGGGTTTTGCCAGAACCGAAGGTCCCGTAGACCTCTGTTATGGCCTGGGTTTCTATCCCTCCTCCGAGGAGCTGGTCCAAGGCCTTTGATCCCGTGGTGAGCTTGCCTATGTTCTTTCTTCTCTCTAATATCTGCTCGGCGGTCTCGAACCCTATCTTGAGTGCGTTCCTGGCCGCGGTTATTATCTTGTTCGCGGTGGCCTCGCCTATCCCGAACTCTGAAAGCTCTCCTGCGCTGGCCACTGCTATCGCTTCCAGGGTCCGGTAACCCGCTTCCCTGAGCTTGGCGGCGGTGGCTTCTCCCACTCCGGGGAGGTCTTCAATGAACTTTATTTCTTTGGCCATCATGATCCCTCCAGCTCTTGTTTGATGCTGTACTCCCGGAAGCCTCTTATGACGAACTCGGTCCCATCGCCTGAGAGGCTCCCGTGGAAGACTTTCTCTTCCCCGAGGAGTTTATTCTTTACGGTCTCATAAGGGTTTTGGTCGCGCGCCAGGTCTTGTCCAGTAATCCCCGCGAGGTCCTCTGCCGTGTCAAAGAAGGCCACGCTCCTCTTTTCTCCTGACGAGTCTGACAAGACCAGGCTGAGGACCAGGGACTTCCGCTTGTCCTGGCACTGGCATCCGGTGGTGTTGTGCCTTGGGCAGTAGTCCACTATCCTCGGCTCGAAGACTCTCGTGACGACCGCCCTAACCCCTGCAGGCTCTCCTGGCGCTAGCTCTGCCATTCTCTTGCGCGGGAACCTGTCGGAGGGCCTGCGCGACTCGCTGATCATCGTGCTCCGGACAGTGTGAACTTCTCCTTCTTTTTCCCTGTAGCCCTTGACCGTCACGGTCTGGCCTGCTGACAGGGGATGGAACGCGTGGCCGTTCCAGAGCACCAGCCTCTTCTCACGCCCGTTTTCTTCCACGACCGCGGTCCGGACGACTCCCTTCTCGAAAAACCTTCTTGGGAAGACCCTCACCACGCTCAGCTCGATCTCGTTCTCTTCCCGGCCGGGCTCGAGCTTTTCGATCCTCGTGCTCTTGGTGTAGTGGAGTTCTGGGCCCATCCTCCCTTCTTTTTCCCTGGCCCCTGAAACCTTTATCCTGTCGCCAGGGGAATACTTGCCCGCCAGGTCAGCGTCCTTGTCCCAGAAAACGAGCCGCACCCTCCCTTTTTCTCCCGAGAGGATCAGGGACGAGTAGTACCTTCCTTCACCGAACTGCTTCTTGCCGTAAACCTTTTCAACCGTGTACTCTTCCGCTGGGTCCAGGAGCCCTTCTTCTTTGGCTATCGCGTACAATGCTCCCTCCCTGTTCAAGAGCCCAGCGTACTCTTTCTGCTTTTCTTTTATTCTCCTTTCAAGCTCTTCTTTGCCCAGTTTTTCAAGAAGCTTTTCTTCACTCATCGTAAGGCCTCTTCTTGGTTATTCTGCGCATCATCTCCCTTTCGGTCTCGGCATAGTCTATCGGCATGGCCGCAGGGCCTTCTGGGAACAAGGGGACTTCCTGTTCTATTTTCTCCTGCTTTTTAACCCTTTCAGCGAACTCGGGCAGTTCTTTAGGGGTTAGTATGACCGGCTTCATCAGCACTGCTCTCGCTTCTGCCTTGAACCTCTGCTCCTGCTCTTTCTCGAGAACCTTTCTCGTGCTCTCGTCAAAGGATTCTATCCTCGGCTGGCGCATGTACTCGGTCTCAAAGGGCCAGACTATGCTGTCGAAAGCGTTCTTCGCCTTCCAGAGCCCTATTTCAACGGCCTTCTGTTCCCTTTTCGTGAGCGGCCGGTCGAAGATGATGAGGGGCACCAGCGTGTCCTTCGTGGTCACTCTCTTTCCAACCACCTTCTTAACAAGCCGGGGGTCCGTCAGCAGGAGCATGTGCAGCAGCGCGGTTTCTGACACGTACTTTTCCACGAGGGCAGGGTTTTCTTTTTCCGGGAGCTTTTTTATTTCTCCCACGAGCACCTTGTTCCCTACCTTCGCGGCCACGTCAACGTCAACAGTTTCTCTGACGAAATGTGTTTTCTCCTCCACGACCTCAGGGGCTTTCTCGTACTTTTCGCCTTTCAAGGTGGCCTGCTTAAGGGTCTTCTTCACTTCAACCTTTTTTTCTACGGTCCCTCCTTCAAGTGTCCTGTCCCTAACGGTCTCGTAATCGTATATGGTCTTCGGGGCCAGTTCTCCCCTTTTTTTCACTTTCTTCTTTTTCTTGCCCGGGCGCATTCCCCTGTGCAGGTCTTTCAGGAAGGCCACGCCGAACCACAGGCCCGGATACGAGGGCTTTATCCTTCCCGAGGGCCTGCCTGATATCTTCACGTTGTACTTCGGCCTGAAGTCCGAAAACGCCTGCCTCACCTGCTTCTCCAGCTCATACTGGCCTGCTCTCCAGAACTGGTGCAGGGGAACCTGTTTAGCAGGCTTTCCTGCAGGAGGCTTTTTTATTCTCGCCCCGAAGTCCTCCAGCCTCGGCTGTTTTTTCTTTCTCGCCACATCTTCTTTTGGAGCCCAACAGTGATATAAGGGTTCCCTTTTCCCCGGAAGCGTTAAAAACTCTCCCGGCCTTTTTTCACGTGATGAGAGTGGAGTCCTACGGCAGGATAGTGTTCGTCCAGGGAGTGGGAATGAACAGCAACAGCATTATCTTGGATGACGAGGAGAAGGGAATCATAGACCCTGGCCTGCCGGACAACTACTACCTGCTCGGGGTCCTGAAAAAGAGGGGCGTTGGCCCCGAGGATGTTTCGGTGGTGGTGGACACAGAGCCCCACGCCGACCACTGCGGAGGGAACGCGCTTTTCCCGAAGGCAAGAGTCTACGCGGGGAAGGACGCTGCGGACTACGTTTCTGCCGGGGACCCGAAGTACACTGTCTCAGGGCTTTTCGGAGTCAAGCTTGCCAAGAGGAGGGTCATACCCCTGAAGGAGGGTGACGTGCTCTCCTTCGGGGAGACGCGGTTCAGGGTGCTAGAAACTCCTGGGCATGCTCCGGGAGGCATAAGCTTGTACGAGCCAGACATGAAGCTGCTCGTGTGCGGGGACGTGGCGTTCAAGGAGGGCGTGGGCCGGACTGACCTGCCCGGGGGCAACGTGAGGCTCCTCAGGAAGAGC
>JAJSAI010000005.1 GCA_024274695.1 archaeon
ACAACCACGGGAATGTATCTTGCGAGATTCTGCGCGAACGCAGTCGTGTCATCACCCTTCTCTATCAGGGTAACGTACCTTATCAGGACAAAGCTCAGCAGGAGAATGTATATCCCTATTATCGCCTGCATCGCCTGGACTGATATTGTTTTTTCTCCTATGCTGGAGAGTCCTGAGAAAACGTTGTACTCTAGGCTGGCCGCTGTCATGGCGTGCTTTGCGGAGACTATTGCTCCCTGGACTATCTCGTGAAGCGTGACAACAATCCCTGCCACCACGGGACCGAAGAAGGCTATGGTGGCCTTCAGCATGCTTATGTTCTTTTGTATCATTTCCTTCATCGCTTTTTCCGCGTCCCGCAGGTCCTCAAGTTGTCTGGAGAAGGTCATGAGCGCGTCCGCAGCGTGCCTTGCTCCTTTTCTGCTGCTGGCCAGCGCGAGCCGGAACAATGTTCTCATGGTACCCGACCTTGTCTTATGCAGTACTCCTGTCCTAGGGTCAGTGAACGCCTGTTCTATGGATATTGCTCTTCTTCTGACGTTGTTCCACACGCTCCGGAAGAGCTCGGCGGCCCGCGTGCCGGGCATTGAAGCGGCCACGAACCCTACTGCTTCTTCTAACGGTTTTCCGTCGGACAACCTTGCGCTCAGGTGGTAGGCAGCGTCCAGGGCCTGTTCCTCGAGCTCGAGCACCTCTTTGGCTTCTCTTGTCCTAGGGGAATACCATGCCCACGCGGTGACACTGATACTGACCGCCAGGCCGGCGACCGCGAACATGGTCCCGAACTCGTCGAACAAAGGGATCCCGGTCTTGAACAGTATCACTCCGGCAGCGGAGAGCACGTAGAATAGTCCCAGGCTCCCGAACAAGGCCAGGGAGGCTATGAAGAGGAGGATGATGTTGACCTTTTTCCCGTGCACTACAGTCTTCCATGAGGGCAGGTCTTGTTTCAGGATCACTCTTGTGAAAGAGGGTGGCCTGCTGGAAAGGATCTTCTGAGAGTATGCTCCGATTATCACGAGTGTTGCCGCGAGTATGACAATAACCTCTGCAGGAGATCCCATGCTCATGCCGAAGAAAGAGGTTACTGGAAGGAGAGATATGAATATCAGGGGCAGTATGCTCCCCAGGCTGAACAGGATGAGGGTGGGCAGGAACAAGCCTCCCACGTACTCTCTCACCCTCGCCTTGGATCCTGACAGTAACACCTGCAGCGCGTGGTCCAGGGTAGAGTTCCTCTCTTCTCTGTCCTTTTCTGATACCGCGGAGTTCACGAGCATTATGGCCCTCTCGAGCTCTGGCAGGAAGTCTTTTGCCCTGGAGCCGAGCCTGCTGAGCCCGTGCCTGGCGCTCCTGAGCCTTCCCGTCCACACATCCCAGTAGATCTTCCTGAACTCTTTAGCGAGCCACCCTTCCCCGTTCTCTGCAGCGAACCTGACCCCCTGCTCAAGGTTAGGGGACTGCTTGAGGCTTATCACAAGGTGGTTGAACGTTCTGGGTATGGTGCTCAGGGCTTCCGCGGCCTGCTGTCCCGCAGCGTGCTTGGGGTATTCAGTGACAAGGTGAAGTACCGCGAGGGGGACGACAAGCATGAGGGGAGCGAGGAGAAGGTTTAACAGGACTGCTGGCAGGAACAGCGCTCCTGAGGCGATGGCGGCTGCTCTTGAGAATGCGATCACCTGCCGGGGGGTAACGTCCCACCCTAGGAACTCGAGCGCGCTCCTGAATTCTTTGCTTACTTCTGGCTCCCGCCTGCAGAAGGCAGGTCTCCCGAAGCGCTTGCAGGCGGTAACGTAGTAGTTCAAGCTTGTTCACCCATCCATTTTATGACGTTCTTGACGGCCTTCTTGTAGTCTGTTTTCCCGGGAGACGTGACTTCCTCGTAGTACTTTTGGTTGACAAGGGCGGTCATTTTAAGGCCAAGGAGCTTCTGTTTTCCTGTTTTACGGGCAAGGTCAACCTGGGCTTGTTTGATCTTGGCTCTCGCTTCCACCGCTTGCAGGGCCTGCTGGACCGTGATCCCCTTGGACCACGCAATCTTCTTGAACAGCTCGCTTCCGGCGAGCTGTTTTCTCCTGAAAGAATCCTTCTTTGGATCGTAGGTGATAAGGTCCCTGAACCCGTTCTCTCTGGAAGGGTCTGTCTTCCAGTGCTTTCTGACCTCTGTAACG
>JAJSAI010000006.1 GCA_024274695.1 archaeon
AAAAGCACTCCGGCTCTGGATCTTCCTGAAGAGCGTGTACTGGAAGACAAAAGAGTTCGTGCTCCCAGCAAAAGCGTACTTCCCGAAAAAGATTGAAGGAAAACAGATCAACGACGAGGACATGAACGTGACGTTCCTGCTCGTAATCCTCTACATAGTCTTCCTGCTGTTCGGTTCACTTGTCCTGACCGCGACAATGCCCGTGAACGGAGAACAGGCCTTCTTTGAGGTGGCCAGCGCGCAGGGCAACGCGGGACTCACCCTCGGCATAACACAGCCGAACATGCCGGAAGCGGCCAAGATAATGCTTTGCATTAACATGATCGTGGGAAGGCTTGAAATCATACCCCTTTTAATAGCAGGAGGCTTCTTGTTAAAGATAAGGAGGAGAGACTGAATGTACGTGGTCATAGTAGGCGCGGGGATGATCGGATCCCATCTTGCCAGGCTGCTCATAAAAGAAGAGTGTGACGTCGTGGTCATAGACAAGAATGGGGACGTTTGCCAGGAGCTCTCACAAGAACTTGAAATACTCGCGATCAGGGGGGACGCTACAAAACCGAAGACCCTGGAAGACGCGGGAGTCAAAGAAGCTGACGCTGTGGTCGTGCTAACTGGTTCTGACGAAACCAACCTGATAGTCTCGCTGATAGCCAAGCAGGTTGGGGCAGAGTACGTGGTAACAAGGCTAGGAGCGCTGCACTATGACGAGAAGGTTCTGAAAAACCTGGGCATAGACATGGTAGTATACCCAGAAGCGGCTGCAGCAGGATACATTTCCCAGATAATAACCAAGCCAGAAGTGCTTGACCTCACTTTCCTCAGCAGGGGAGACGCAGAAATAATAGAACTCAAAGTAAAACCGGAATCCAAGATCGCCGGCAAAAAACTCTCAGAAATCACCCAGCCCAAGGGAACAAAGATCATAGCAGTGATAAGGGAAGGTAAACTGTCAATACCCGAGGAGGACACGGTAATAGAACCCGATTCCAAGATACTAGTGCTGTCCAAAGTGGACAGCGTGAAAGAAGCGAGAAGACTGGCTGATTAAAATGCCCGTCAAGTTCGAGGCGGCTGGAGAAAAGCACGAAACAGAAGACCTCGTGCAAGGGCTCGGGAGAGTGCTGGAAAAAGCATATCCATTGATATGGAAACAGCTTGACGGGCTCATCATACGAAGCGAACTCGTCAGAGAAGCGGCGGAAAGACTAGTCCCAGAACCCTTCGACTGGAAGGAGGATACTGAAAAAGCCGCAAGAGCCATCGCAGGGATAAGTTCTCCCAAGATCACTAGAATGCTTGAACCGCGGAACGACGAGGAAAAAGAGATGATGAAAGCCCTTCTCACGAGAATAGTACTTGAAAGAATAGGCATGATAAAATGAGGGTGGCCCTAGAAGCAGAAGAAGGGAAGTGGGTGTGCATAAAAAAGGGAGAGTTTGCAGACTCTCCCGAAGAGAGAATAGACTGCGCAAGACTGCTCGCGAGCATAGTAGAATCTGCCAGAAGAAAACTGAGGCAAGAGAAAGGAATAGACCCTGAAACGATCGCGAGAATCTGCGGGGCCAAGTACAACAGGAGGCAGAAAAAGTATGTTCTCAAGGGAAGGAAAAAACCTGAACAGGTAAAAGAGTGGCTTGAAAGGGTCAAGGGACTGGACGAGCCTGACGAGTCCGCGGTCCTGCTGCTTGAAATGCTCGGGTACGACACCGTGCCATCGCAGAAAACGTTTGAAGAGTACTTAAAGAAGATGAGCCTGGGAACAGAGGGATACTGTCCAAGAGAAAACTAACTCTTCTTGTCGGGGATCTTGCTCTCAAGCCAGCCTTCCAGCATTGCGGCCACTTCGTCCCCCAGGGTCTTCCTAACCTCCTCAACAACCCCTTTAGCCAGCTTTCTAAGGCTTTCTGGAGTTGGGTGCAGGGGATCAACGTAGTACTTCCTCATCTGCGCGAACAAAAGTTTGTTAACGTAGTCATCAACGTCCAGCAGGTACCTCTTCTCTTGAGACACCTCCTCAGCAGAAAGGGAAGGTCTGAACTCATGCTCCTTCAAACAGTTTGTCATTACCCTCCTGAACCCGTCAAACCAAGGGCCGGGAGAAAGTGTGCCCTCCTCCAGGGCAGTTATCCTGTCGTGGACAAGGTCTTTCATGAACCTTTCCTCAGCCTCCCTTAGCTTGCGCCTGGCCTCCCTGTCCCTCCTGATGCGGTAAACGGCCTTGTCGTACCACGGCCTGTAAACCTTTTCCAGAATCTCCCTCGGGTGAGGGAAATAATCCCTCATCGTCTTTCCTTCAAGCTTCCTCTTACGCCGCTTCGCGTCAGCCATCCAATTAGATAACTCAACAAGTGTTTATAACTCCCGCAGGAGTGCCTCCAGCCCAAAGGTTTAAAACGGTTCCTGAAGAAAAATAAAACCTGGCCGGGGCCATAGGGTAGCCTGGTGATCCTACCGGCTTTGGGAGGGGAGACACCTACGGTTTCTCCCTCTACCCTCTTCCCTTCGAGGGAAATCAGAAATACTAACTGTAGGGGGAGAGACCAAGGATTTCCCAAAAACAGCCGGTGACTCCGGTTCGAATCCGGGTGGCCCCACCACCCTACTCTTCAAGAAGGCGTCTTAAACGGTTGACGTACTCCTCGTAACTCCTTTTTGACAGGGACAGGGCGGAGACTTCTTCAACAGCGCTCCTAGCGTCCTCAGGAAGCCTCTTCAGGACACTGGCCGGAACGTTCCCCTCCGCCAGGGCCCTTGAAATGTTCTTGATACCAGCGTCCCTGAACGCCTGCCGGACCTCTTTGCGGGACAGCAGGCTCTTTGAGACCTCATCAATCCTTGAAGAAATCTTGCTCACGTTACGCTCGTACTCTGAAAGCCTCTTGAGCAGGATTTCCCTGCTGATCCCCAGACCACGCGCTGCTGAAGCCTGGCCAGGAGCCTCAGCCTCGCGGGCCTTCTTCACTTCCTTTCTCTTGATCTTCTTCTTCGCCCTCGCGATCTCCGAGTCAATGATCCTCAAGGCCTCCTTACGCAGGGACTCCGCCAATTTCCTGCGCTCCCGCCTGAGGACCACTTCAGAATCCGAGTCCCACCTGCCCGCGCTCTTGAGGAACTTCACCACTTCCTCAACATTCCCCTCCTCCACGAGAAGAACAGGGTTCGGGTAAACCTTACGGTCCAGGAGAAGCTTCCTGAACTCCTGCAAGTGCACGAGCCGCTGACGAGGGTCCTGGGGCAGGCTTTCCAGCACGCTGTCAACATACCTTTTCGCGGCGTGCGGCACCTTGGCATGAAAGTCCTCATGCTGGAACACCATGCTGTGCTCGTCCCCTTCCACGACAAGCCTCGCGTTCTTCTTCGCGAGCTCTCTTGCCCTCTTCCTTGAAACGGTCCTGGCCCTCACGTTCCTCCACCTGAAAGAGTATAAGGAAGAAAGGGCTAATAAAAGGAGAGGTTGGAGGTCCTGTGACGAAAGGCAACTATGTTATCCTTGTCCGCCTGGACAAGAAATTGGAAATAACCGGAGGGCTTCTCAACGACCTTGTGCTAGAGCCGGGAGTGTACGCGTACGCTGGGTCAGCGATGAACGGGGTGGAAGCCAGGGTCAGGAGGCACTACAGGAAAGGCAAGAGCAGAAGGTGCACGCTGAGACTGCCGCGTGGCTGGAAAAGTACCTGAAGGGCTAACCGCTCCTTTTAAATCACAAAAAGCACAAAATCATTTGGTAGCGAGCGGGAGTTGCCTAGCCAGGTCATGGCGCAGGGCTTAGGACCCTGTGGGTTAGTCCCGTCGAGGGTTCAAATCCCTCCTCCCGCATCAAGAAAAAGGAAGGGAGTGTGAGCATGGCCAAAAAGGAGAGAACCGTCTTCAACCTGATAGAGGACGCGTTAAAGGCGCACGGGGTCAAGCCAACCCCTGAAGCCGTGGACGCCGTCTGGAACAAGCTCTACGTAGAACTAAAGTACGAGATCAACCCGCGCGAGCTCCAGGAAGAAATAAGAAAGGGAGTCACTGGAAAAGCCACACTCAAGGCATACGAGATCGTCTCTGACATGATAAAAGACAGGCAACTCAAGACAAGAGAGAGCCTGCCTGAGGGCGTTAAACGGTCCAGGATAAGCACTAAGGTTGACAAACTTTTCTACGATTACTACACCGCGAAAGGCATTGACAGGGTCATAGCGGACACGCTTGTGATGATGGGCGTGAAACCCTCCAGGGAACAAATAGAAGATATCAGGGCAAGCGTCCAAGCCAGGCTGGCCGGCGAAGCGGATCCCAGGGTGATAAAAGAAGAGATAAGAACAGGAAAACCCGGCCCAGTGACGTACGCGGTCATGGACCTCGTCAAAGAAAGGAAGAACAGGCTGGAGCCCCTGTCGCCCGAGGAGCTTGAGCGCCTGAGAGAAATGGAGAAGGTGACAAAGGAGAAGATGAAAAAACCGGTGCTCACAAAACCAAAGTTCATAGAAGACCTGGAGAAAAGGCTGAGGAGAAGGAAGCGCTAACCTTTTTTAAACAACCTCCCAGAAAAAATAAGGGAGGGACTGCCTCGGTAGCTCAGCGTGGCGGAGCGCTTGCTTGGTAAGCAAGAGGTCCCGGGTTCAAATCCCGGCCGAGGCTCTCAAACGCCGGGATTGCGGAGTGGTTAACGCGCCAGCCTTGAGAGCTGGTGGGCTTCGGCCCACGTGGGTTCGAATCCCACTCCCGGCGTTCTATTAACATCCAAAAAGAAGGGAGTAAAAGAACATGGAGCCCTTGACAATACTCGGAATAATCTTCCTGGGAATAATCCTCTTCCTAACGTGCGGGATAGCCATCACGGGAATCACGCTCCTGCTGGCAGTGAACAAGGGCCACTCCAGGTTCCAGAGGCTGTTCATGATACTTGCAGGCTTTTTTGAAAGCCCTCTGAAAACAATGGCAAAACTTTTCCGGCTCGATCCCAAGGTCATAGACAACATGATAATAGAAATAGAGAACAACCTAATGAGAAACGACTACATGCGGACAGATTACAAGGACAGGCTCATGATAGTCCCGCAGTGCCTGAGGCACCCTAACTGTCCCGCCAGGACAAGCCCTAACACGATAGAGTGCATCGGGTGCGGGCTTTGCAGCATAAAGGAAATAAAAAAAGAAGCAGAAGAGTTGGGGTACACCTTCGTGATATCCCCCGGAGGCACGTTCTCCAAGAGGAGGATAAAAGAGGTGAAGCCCAAGGCAGTGCTCGGAGTCGCCTGCGAGTTCGAGCTAAGGGAGGGGCTTGACGCCTGCATGGAGTACGGAGTACCAGCACAGGGAATCCCCCTCTTGAAGGGAGGGTGCGTGCAGACCCTAGTTGACTGGGACAAGGTAAGAGAGACCATGAGGGCAAAAATATAAAACCCTGACAAGCCCAAAACAATACGAAAGATGCCGGGGTGGCTTAGCCTGGTCAGAGCGCCTGACTCATAATCAGGAGGTCGCTGGTTCAAATCCGGCCCCCGGCACTACCGAACAACACTGTTTTTATATGCCGGCTCTTTTTCTCTTGTGAAGGAAAGACATTCCTGAGAGTGATCTCCTTGAAAGTGATAGCCGTCGGAGGAAACTATATTAAAGGAAAAGAGGAGATTGCACGCGCCGCGGAGACCATCGCCAGGCACTTCAAGTCCCCCTTCATAGTAACCCACGGGAACGGCCCTCAAGCAGGAGAACTGCAGGAAAAAACGGGCCTGCCCCTGGACGAAGTTGTTGCGCTAACCCAGGCGAGCATAGGCTATCCCCTCGCCCAGGAGATAGAAAGAAGAACGCGCAAAAGCGCGGTTGTAGTGCTCACGCGCTCGCTCGTCTCAGAAAGAGATCCTGCGTTCAAGAGCCCTTCAAAACCGGTAGGAGAATACAAGAGAAAAAGGTTTCCCGGAGCAAAGTACTTTCCAGGAAGGGGCTGGAGAAGAGTAGTGCCCTCTCCACAACCCCTTAGGATAGTAGAGGCAGGAGTGATAAAAGAGATTGTCAAAAAAGCAGGAGCCAGCGTGGTCTGCTGTGGAGGAGGAGGAATTCCAGTAACCCGAACGAGAGGGGGGCTGAAGGGAGTACAGGCCGTTGTTGACAAGGACCTCGCCAGCGCAGTGCTCGCAAGGCAGCTGGGCGCAAGAGAACTGGTGATACTAATGCAGGAGCCATGCGTTTACAGGGACTATGGGAAGCGGGCTCAGGAGAGGATTCCTTGCATGACCCCTGCCAGCGCGCTCAGGATGTTGAGACAGGGGGCTTTCGAGCAGGGAACGATCGCCCCGAAGATCCTTGCCGCGGCAAGGTTCGCGAGAACAGGAGGCAGGGCGATCATAACAAACTCCGAAAGCCTTGGCAGGGCCCTAAAAGGGGAGGAGGGAACATGCGTGCAAAACACCTGCTGAGCATAAAAGATCTTTCCAGAAAAGAGTGCCAGAGGATCGTGAAAGGCAAGTTCAAGAAGAGTAAAGGGAACGCCATCCTTTTCTTCCAGCTCCCGAGCACCAGGACCAGGAGCGCGTTCGAGCTCGGCCTGAAAGAAATGGGAATGGTAACAGAATACGTTGACGCGAGAACCACGCACCTGAACAGAGGAGAGACAATCCAGGACACTGCGAGGGTACTGTCGTCCTACTGTGACGTAATAGTAGCCAGGATCCAGGAGCACGACACCCTCCTGGAATTCGCTTCAGCCTCGGAAGCCACAGTGGTCAACGCGCTAACAAACCTAGAGCATCCCACTCAGGCGCTGAACGACTTCTACACAATAGAAAAGGAGATAGGGCTGAAGAACGCACGGATAGCATGGGTGGGAGACGGGACCAACGTATGCAATTCAATAGTCCTCTTGTCCGAGAAAATGGGCGTTCCCCTGAAGGTTTCCACACCCAGAGGGTACGAGCCCGCGTACGAGTGCGACTGGACAGAAGACCCTGAAGAAGCGGTTGAAGGAGCGAACGTTATAATGACGGACGCGTGGGTCAGCATGGGACAAGAAAAACAAGCGAAGAAAAAACTGAAAGCCCTGAAAGAATACCAGGTGAACAAAAAACTTTTAGAGCACGCCAGCCCTGACTGGGTTTTCATGCACTGCCTTCCCGCGCACAGGGGACAGGAGGTCACAGGAGAAGTTATTGACGGGCCGAGGAGCCTGGTGTGGGAACAGGCCAAGAACAAGAAGAAAACAGCGAAGGCAGTGGTGTCAGAACTCCTCCAAAACCGCGGGAAAAGATTATAACCCCTGACGTCCAGAAGGAATATCATGAAGAATACCCTGCTCGCAGGAGCAATCATGCTAGGCGTGCTCGCGCTCGCGGGCTGCATTAAGATCACGCACAACAACGTGGACATACACCTCACAAGGTACGTTGGAAACTGCGAGGACCCGGAAAAGTACTGCGAGTGCGAGCCATTCCCGATGAAGAACACGGAAATCTGGGTGGACGACCAATACTACTACACTGACTCCCAGGGGAGAGTATCCCTGGAGCTTGAGGAAGGAGAGCACAAGATCTTCTACCCAGGATGCTACGACAAGAACATGACCAACGAGCTGGACTTCAAGATAGACCAAGGAAAGATCTACTACATTAAGAACAGAGTGTACCGGAACGGGTACAACGAGAGCCTGCCCACGCAGTCAGACCGGCTGATAGAAGTGAACGTGTACTGCTGCAGGGCCTGAAAAAACATTTTTATACCACCAGCACAAAACAAGAATGCTGGAGGCCTCGGTAGCACAGCGGTAGTGCGGCTGCCTTGTAAGAGCCCTTTGCGCTGAACGCGCAAAGCCCTCGGGGAAAGGCTCTAGGAAAGCAGCAGGCCGTGGGTTCGAATCCCACCCGAGGCTCCAACCCCCACCTCCATTCTCTCAAGAAAGGGTGAACAAAATGAGCGAAATAGAGTGTGACGTGCTAATCATAGGAGCAGGCCCTGCAGGGCTCGCGGCCAGTATCTGGACGAGCAGAAGAAAGCTCAGCACTGTGGTAGTGGAAAAAGCAATGCCCGGCGGGCAAATGCTCTTGGCCCACGACATAGAAAACTATCCTGGAATCGAGAGGATTTCTGGACAGGAACTGGCAGAGAGGATGAAAAAGCATGCTGAAAAATTCGGTGCCAAAATAGTGTATGACATGATAACGAGAGTGTACACTGAAGGGGACAAGAAAAAAGCCGTCGGCAACACTAACACCTACACCGCAAAAGCACTGATAATAGCCACAGGCGGACAGCACAGGCCCCTCAAGGTCCCCGGGGAAGAAGAACTCGTTGGCAAGGGAGTCGCGTACTGCGCCACCTGCGACGCGCCCTTCTACAAAGGAAAAGAAGTGGCAGTCATAGGAGGAGGGAACAGCGCAGTAGAGGACGCAATATACCTGTCCAAAATAGCCAGCAAAACGTACATCGTGCACAGGAGAGAAGAATTCAGGGCAGAGCCTGACAGGGTAGAGGAGATGGAAAGACTTGGAGTGGAAAAAATCCTGGGAAAGTCCCCCGAAAAGTTCGAAAAAAAGGAGGACGGCAGGATAGTAGTGCACTTCAAGGAAGGAGGATCTCTTGAGGTTGACGGGGTGTTCGTGTCCATAGGATACATCCCCGCCTCAGAGCTCTTCAAGGAAACAGGAATAGAATTCACCGAAACAGGGCACATAAAGACAGACCTGCAGCAGAGGACCAACATCCCTGGAATCTTCGCTGCAGGAGACGTGACAGGCAGGCTCGCCCAGATCGCCACCGCGGTAGGGGACGGGGCCGTGGCTGGGATGAACGCTTACAAGTACATTCAAAAACCTTACTGGGGATGAAAATGATAAGAGTTTACAAGATAAGCGCTGAAGCGCTCAAGAACGTGAAAAAAGTCCTGGAAGCACAGGAGACCGTGGACGAGCAGGGGAACCTGGAAAAGAACGAGTTCGCCCGGAACGGGTACACCCTGCAGAACGCAAGATCACTGGACCTAGAAGGAGAAGAGTACTACCTGTACATTGACGCCCCAGAAGACTTCTGGGAAAGGAACGAGAAAAAACTGGAGATAGAAGGAGTCACAAGACTGGAAGGAGAAGAGTACGAAAAGGTCAAGAACGCGTTCGAGAAAGGAAAAGAAGGAGTCGCCACAGGCATAGGAGCAATGTTCGGGTGAAAAAAGGGAGGCGAGACCCCCTTTTCTCACGGGGCCGTGGGGTAGCCTGGCAGCCTTCCAGCTTCGGGAGGGAAACCGCCAGCGGGTATACCCGAAACCTTTGGTTCGGGATAATCCAAAAGGCGAAAGCCTTTTGGTATTTTCCTCTACCTTCCCGCGACCGGAGCCCGGAAGAGCTGGCGAGCCGAGTTCAAATCTCGGCGGCCCCATCACCCTGGCTGGAAAGAAACCATTTAAAAACCAGAAAGTGCCAACTATAAACTGCTCGCCCCGTGGTAGCATAGTGGTAGTGCGCCCGGCTGTAGTAGAGTCTCTCGCGCTCTCGCGCGAGACCCCCTGGGGAAACCCTGCGGGGACCGGGAGATCGCCGGTTCAAATCCGGCCCACGGGACCATTTTTTCAAGGGCCTGTAGATCAGTGGAAGATCGCCTGCCTTGCACGCAGGAGGTCGGGGGTTCAAATCCCCCCGGGTCCACCAAGGGAAACCTCCAGCGGGTTTCCTCTACCTTCCAGCAACCGAAAATAAGGGGCCGCACCCCCCTTATCAACCCTCCTCACCAGAACGAGGGGCCGCACCCCTCTGAAACCAGAGCACGGGCGGGTCCGTGGTCTAGTGGCTAGGACGCCACCCTCACACGGTGGAGATCGGTGGTTCAAATCCGCCCGGACCCACCAAAACAAAAAAACCAGCACACCAGAAAAACAGGTCCCGTAGTCTAGTCCGGCTAAGGATATCGGCCTTTCGAGCCGAAGACCCGGGTTCAAATCCCGGCGGGACCACCAAACCGTGAGACGCCCCGGTAGTCTAGCGGCCTAGGATACCGGACTGTCGATCCGGTGACCCGGGTTCAAATCCCGGCTGGGGCGCCATACCCTCTTTCCAATCATAGCCCCGTAGTCTAGCGGCCAAGGATACAGGGCTCTGGACCCTGGGACGGCGGTTCGAATCCGCCCGGGGCTACCAAAAGGGAAACCGCTTGAGCTGGTCCCGTAGTCTAGTCCGGCTAAGGATATCGGCCTCTCGAGCCGAAGACCCGGGTTCAAATCCCGGCGGGACCACGTCAAAAGCACAAAAAAGAGAGCCCCGTAGTCTAGCGGCCAATCCTGTTCGGCGTTGCCAGCGGGAGCCGAAAGGATGGCGGGCTTTGGACCCGCAGACGGCGGTTCGAATCCGCCCGGGGCTACTAGAGAGGCTGTCAAGCGGGACGGGTCCGTGGTCTAGTGGCTAGGACGCCACCCTTACAAGGTGGAGATCGGTGGTTCAAATCCGCCCGGACCCACCAGGAAACAATTTAAACCCCTGCCGCGAGAACAATAATCTGGGAGAAGGGTCCGTGGTCTAGTGGCTAGGACGTCGCCTTGACGTGGCGAAGATCGGTGGTTCGAATCCGCCCGGACCCACCAAAACAAAAAAAAACTTGGGGCACAGAAAAGTTTTTATATAAGTGGGCTTGAACATTTCATATCCAGCTAGTTTTCGGGGGGAAACTTTTGAAGAAAAGCATCATCCTGGAGCATCAGCTCGTGCCGAAACACGAGATAATGACGGACGAGGAAGTCCGGGCTCTCCTCAAGGAGTATGGAGTGACCTTAGAACAGCTTCCGAAGATATTCTCAGACGATCCTGTCGTGAAAGCGATAGGCGCCAAAAAAGGACAGGTTCTTAGGATAACCAGGAACAGCCCCACGGCTGGAGAATATTACTATTACAGGGTCGTGGTCTGAGGCCCTGCAAAAGGAGACGATCGGATGCCCTACTGGGAGGTAGCAGAGGCTTTCATAAAAGAGTATGGTGTTGTAAGGCAACACATTGACTCGTACAACGAGCTCATAACACACAGGATCCCACAGATAATAGAAAACTATCCTCTTATTGAAACCAACAAGGAAAACTGTTACATAAAACTGCATTCTGTCAGAATGGAAAAACCAATAGTAGTGGAAGCAGACGGCTCAAGAAAGCCCATCCTGCCCATTGACTGCAGGCTAAGGAACAAGAGCTACTCCAGCATGATCTACGCGGACATAAGCATTCTGGACGGGGAAAAAGAGATAGACAGGGACGAGGTGATGATAGGAAAGTTCCCTGTCATGGTAAAGTCCAAGCTCTGTTACCTTTCTGAAATGAGCGAGAAGGAGCTCATCAAAGCAAAGGAAGACCCCCTGGACCAAGGAGGGTACTTCATAATAAACGGGAACGAAAGATCCCTGGTGAGCATAGAAAACCCCGTCTACAACAGGATAATGCTTGACACGGAAAAAAGATCAGGACAACTCTTGTACGTCAGCACAGTGTTCTCCCAGAGCATGTACCACTCCGGAAAGAACACTGTGAGGAGAACGCCTGACGGGTACCTTTACGTGGAATTTCCCGCATCCCCCAAAAACCTTAACCTGTTCCTGCTCCTCAAAGCCCTGGGCCTTGAAACCACGCAAAAGATACTGAACGCATTCTCCGAAAAAGCGAGGAACGACGTGTTCCTGAACCTTGAGAAAGTGCAGGCCGAAAGCGCTGAGGAAGCGCTTGACCAGATAGGAAAGAGGCTCGCGGCAAGCCAGTCAGAGGAATACAGGAAGAGGAGGGCCGCGCACGTTATAGACAACTACCTACTGCCCCACCTGGGAAGAACACCTGAGGACAGGAAGACCAAGGCATTCTATCTCATAAGAATGGCCGAAAGGACGATTGAAGGTGCTAGAGGAGAGAGAAAGCCTGATGACAAAGACCACTACGCGAACAAGAGGCTCAAGATATCAGGGCACCTGCTAGAAGACCTGTTCAAGCTCGCGCTGACCGCGTTCGCAAGGGACCTGAGGTACCAGGTTGACAGGGCCCACACCAGGAGAAGAAAACTCCAGATAAAGACCCTGGTGAGGCCGGACATTTTCACCACCAAGGTGTTCGGAGCCATGGCCACAGGAAACTGGGTCGGAGGAAGAACTGGAGTGTCCCAGCCAATAGACAGGCACTCGTACGCATCAGCAATGTCACAGATGAGAAGAGTGAGAACCCCGTTGTCCCAGACGTACCCGCACTACGAGGCCAGGGACGCACACCCGACGACCTTCGGAAAAATATGTCCTGTGGAAACACCTGAAGGACACAACGTCGGGCTCCAGAAGCACCTTGCGATAGGATGCCTTATTTCCAGCAGGCTCGTTCCCGACGTTGAGGATGTCCTTAAGAAAATGGGAGTCAAAAGCAAGTGATTCTTATGAAGAAGGAAGCAAGCGTTTACTGTAACGGGAAGCTCATAGGCTTCCACCCTAACCCTGAACAGCTCGTGAAGGCTGTCCGGGAAAAAAGAAGAAAAGGAGAACTGCCCTACGATGTCACGGTAGCGTACTATCACGACCTGAATGAAGTGTACATCAACAGCGACCCGGGCAGGGCAATGAGGCCCCTCATTATCGTAGAGAACGGCAAGCCCAAGCTCACCAAAGAACACCTGAAAATGCTCAAGGAGGGCAAGATAAAGTTCAGTGACCTTGTTAGCATGGGGGTCATAGAATTCCTTGACGCGGAAGAAGAGGAAAACGCGTACATAGCACTCAGCGAAAAAGAGCTGACCCCAGAGCACACTCACCTGGAAGTCTACCCTGCAATGCTCTTCGGGGCAATAGCATCAATGCTACCGTACCCTGAACACAACACCTCGCCCAGGGACAGCATGGCAACACAGTACATAAAACAGTCCTTGGGGCTGTTCGCGTCCAACTTCACCAAAAGGGTTGACACAAGAGCCCACGTGATGTTATATCCTCAGAGAACGCTCGTGACCTCAAAGTTTTACGATGCCCTGGGAGCCAGCAGGAGGCCCGCCGGGCAGAACTTCGTTGTCGCAGTCCTCCCGTACTACGGTTACAACATTGACGACGCCATAGTAATGAACAAGGCAAGCATAGAAAGGGGCATTGGAAGGACGATGAGCTTCAGGACGTACGAGAACGAGGAAAGGAGGTACCCCGGAGGACAGAGGGACAGGTTCGAGAGACCCAGGCCAGAAGTCTTCGGCTACAGGGGAGAAGAGGCATACCAGTACCTTGACGAGGACGGGATAATAGAGCCAGAGTTTGACGTGAACGAAGGAGACGTGCTCATAGGAAAAACCTCTCCCCCAAGATTCCTTGAGGACGTGAGAGAACTTGAGGTCCTGGAGGAAAAGAGAAGGGAGAACTCCACCACGGTCAGGCACAGGGAGCACGGTACCGTGGACTGGGTGCTGGCAACAGAAGGCGAAGGGAAGAACAGGCTCGTCAAGGTAAGAGTAAGGACCCTGATGATACCCGAGATCGGGGACAAGTTCGCGGCAAGGCACGGGCAAAAGGGAGTCATCGGGCTCATAGCAGACGAGGCAGACATGCCCTTCACCGAAAAAGGAATAATCCCTGACCTCATCTTCAACCCTCACGCTGTTCCAAGCAGAACCACGGTCGGATACCTGCTGGAAACCCTCGGGGGCAAGGTAGCCTGCATGAGAGGAAAAGAAGTTGACGCAACTCCATTTGACGGGGAGAACGAGAAAGACCTGAGGAACTTCATGAAACAGTACGGGTTCAGGGACTCAGGAAAAGAAATCCTGTACAACGGAATAACAGGAGAAAAGATGGAAGCCAGAATATTCGTGGGAGTCACGTACTACATGAGGCTCAAGCACCTGGTGGCTGACAAGATGTACGCCAGGGCAAGAGGGCCTGTCCAGATCCTAACAAGACAGCCGACAGAAGGAAGGGCCAGAGAAGGAGGACTCAGGTTCGGGGAAATGGAAAGGGACACCCTGATAGGACACGGGGCAGCGATGCTCCTGAAGGAGAGGCTGCTTGAAGAGTCTGACAAGGTAATCGAGCACGTGTGCGGAAAGTGCGGTGTGATAGCAGTGTACGACCAGGTCAGGGGAAGAAAATGGTGCCCGATATGCGGAGAGAGCAAGGACATTCACCCGATTGAAATGAGCTACGCGTTCAAGCTCCTCTTGAACGAGATAATGGCCCTCGGAATATACCCGCGGCTCGTCCTGAAGGACAGGGTGTGATTAAGATGATGATACCGAAAGAGATAGGATCCGTAAGGTTCGGGATACTTGACCCTGAAAAAATAAGGAAGATGTCCCAGGTAAGGGTCATCACCCCTGACACTTACGATGACGACGGATACCCGATAGAAGGAGGGCTCATGGACCTTAGGATGGGAGTAATAGACCCTGGGCTGAGGTGCAAGACCTGCTCGGGAAGGCCAGCAACATGCCCAGGTCACTTCGGCCACATAGAACTCGTAAGGCCCGTCATCCACATAGGCTACGTGAAAATAATCTACTCTCTTCTCAGATCAACCTGCCGGAAGTGCGGCAGGATACTACTACCAGAAGACGAAATAGAGACCCTGAAGAGGATCCTGTTCTCCGAAGAACTCCCAGAAAAGCCATCCCACGAGGAAAAAGAAGGGGAAGAAGAACTCAAGACAAGCGTGGAAGAAGAGGAAATGGAGCAGATGGCCCTCAACCTGATAGACAAGAGCAAGAGGATCACAAAGTGCCCCCACTGCGGAGAAGAGCAGGGGAAGATAAAGCTTGTCAGGCCAACCACGTTCTACGAGAACGATCAAAGACTGTTCCCATCACAGATCAGGGAAAGGCTGGAGAGAATCCCCGACGACGAGCTCAGGATATTCGGGATAGACCCGAAGGTCGCAAGACCTGAATGGGCTGTGCTGACAGTACTCCCTGTTCCTCCCGTGACCACAAGGCCAAGCATCACCCTGGAAACAGGGGAAAGGTCAGAAGACGATCTCACTCACAAACTCGTGGACATAATCAGGATAAACCAGAGGCTCGCTGACAACATCTCCGCAGGAGCACCACAGCTCATCATAGAGGACCTGTGGGACCTTCTCCAGTACCATGTCACCACATACTTTAACAACAACGTGAGCGGGATACCCCCCGCAAAGCACAGGTCAGGAAGAGCACTTAAAACACTGTACCAGAGGCTGAAAGGAAAGGAGGGAAGGTTCAGGTACTACCTCTCAGGAAAGAGGGTCAACTTCTCTGCCAGGACAGTAATCACTCCTGACCCCAACATAAAAATAGAAGAAGTGGGCGTGCCTCAGCAGATCGCCGAAGAACTAACAGTCCCCGTGACTGTCACGGAATGGAACATAGACAAGCTAAAGAAGATGGTACTGAGCGACAAGTACCCGAGAGTAAAGTACGTGATAAGCCCTGAAGGACGCAAGAAGATAATAACAGAATTCAACAAGGAAGAAGTGGCAGAAGAGCTCGCGCCAGGGTACGTCGTAGAAAGACAACTGCTGGACGGGGACGTGGTAGTATTCAACAGGCAACCGTCACTGCACAGGATGTCCATGATGGGACACCTTGTGAGAGTAATGCCAGGAAAAACATTCAGGCTGAACGACGCCGCTGCAAGACCGTACAACGCGGACTTCGACGGAGACGAAATGAACCTGCACGTGCCACAAACCGAAGAAGCCAGACAGGAAGTAGAAGAGCTAATGCTAATACCTAAGAACATCATCTCAGTAAGGCACGGGGAAGCGATCATGGGCGCTAACCTGGAACAGGTAACAGGAACGTACCTGCTCACCAAGGGCAACAGAAAGTTTGACAGGAAAACCGCGATGAGACTGCTCGGAAGAATAGGAATCAAAGACCTGCCCAAGAAGGAAACGTTCACAGGAAAAGAAATCTTCAGCATGCTACTACCAGACGACCTGAACGTAGAGTACATTGGAAAAACGTGCAAGAAATGTGCCACCTGCGAAAAAGAAAAATGCCCGTTCGAAGCTTACATAAAAATAAAAGACGGAAAGCTCGTGGCAGGAGCTGTAGAAGGAGCGGGAGTGAAGAGCCCTGGGCACATAATAAAAGAGATTTATCACAAGCACGGCCCGCAGGCAGCTGCTGATTTCATAAACAACCTGACCGTGCTCGCCCTGCACGTGATCTCAGAAATCGGTTTCACCACGAGCCTTGAAGAAGGAGACCTTCCTGAAGAGATACTGAAGGAAATAAAGAAGGTCGCCGACAAAGCAGAAAAAGAAGTTGACAAGCTCATAGAAAAGTACAAGCAAGGGCAACTGCCGGAAGTTCCTGGAAAAACGCCGGAAGAAGTTCTTGAAGACCTGATAATGGCAGAACTGAGCAAGGCCAGGAAGATCGCGATAAGCCTCACCCAGAGGGGCCTTGGCCAGGACAACGCTGACGTTATAATGGCGACGATAGGAGCCAAAGGAAACCCACTCAACCTCGTGCAAATGCAGGGAATGCTGGGCCAGTCCAGCCTCAGAGGAAAGAGACTTACCCAGAGAGGATACAGGTACAAAATGCTTCCCCACTTCAAGCCAGGCGACATATCCGCAAAGCCAGGAGGGTTCATAAAAAGCAGTTTCAAGAAAGGCCTTGACCCAATAGAAGCATTCCTCCAGGCTATGAGCGGAAGGGACAGTATAGTGGACAAGGGAATTAACACCTCAAGGTCAGGGTACTTCTACAGGAGAGCCCTGCACGCCATGCTGGACATGTGGGTGAGAGAAGACGGAACAGTCAGGGACTCATCCGGAGCGATAATACAGTTCAGATTCGGAGAAGACGGAATAAACCCGATGAACACGTGGAACGGAAAAATAGACGTGGACAGAATCATAAAAGAAGTGAAAGAGGGATCATGATGGAAGAACTCTTCAAAGAATACTCTTATCTCCCGAAAAGCCTGCTGGAAGAGATAAAGGAAAAAGCAAAAGGTTTAAATAAAGAACAGCTCAGAAAAGTACTTGAAAAGGCAGCCTCTTATTATGAGGTTTCCAAAGTAGAGCCTGGGGAGGCAGTTGGAACAGTCGCTGCCGAATCAATTGGGGAACCAGGCACCCAAATGACCATGCTAACATTCCACTTCGCAGGAGTAGCAGAAATGGGTATATCCCAAGGGTTCCCGAGGCTGCTGGAACTCGTGGACGCTGTGAAAAAGCCGAAGGACCCGATGATGTGGATATACCTGAAGGAAGGCAAGAAAGAAGAAAAAGCAAGGGAATTCGCGGAAAAAATACAGGAAAAAAGCCTTGGAAAAGTGGCTGTCATAAACGAGGACCTGAAGGAAAAAAGCATAGTAATAGAACTCAAGACCAAAGGAATAAACGCGAAAGAACTCGCGGAAAAAATAGAAAAGAAGATCAAAATAAAACCCGCTGAAGTAACAGGCAAAAAAATCGTGATAAAATCAAAGTCATACACCAGGCAGAAGCTCAGGAGAATAGCAATGAACCTGCACAAGCTCCAAGTGTCAGGAGTGAAAGGAATAATAAAAGCAGGAGTAGTCCAGGAAAACGGGGAGTACGTGGTGCAGACTCTCGGAACTAACCTGAAAGAAGTGCTGGAAATGCCTGAAGTTGATGCCACAAGAACAGTGTCCAACAACATCCACGAAGTACACAAGGTACTCGGAATAGAAGCCGCGAGAAACATGCTGCTCTCAGAAATCTCTGACGTGCTAACCGCCAACAAACTCAAGGTGGACATCAGGCACATAATGCTCTTGTGCGACACAATGTGCTTTGAAGGGCAGGTGCTCCCAATAGGAAGGAAAGGGGTTTCAGGCAGGAAAACATCAGTCTTCGCAAGAGCTGCTTTCGAGGAAACGGTCGCGCACCTGCTCAACGCCGCGATAAGCGGTGCGGAAGACGAACTGAAAGGGGTTGCTGAAAACATAATAGTCGGGAAAACAATACCCCTCGGAACAGGAAGCGTTAAACTCAGCATGAGTAGGAAGTGAACAGGATGGATGTGAACACAGCGCTCAAAAAAATGCTCAAGACAGGACAGCTGGAGTTCGGATACCGCAGGGGAGTCAAGAACCTCCTCGCGGGAAACGCGAAAGCAGTCATAATCGCAAGCGAAGGGCCTGAAAGAATAAAGAGCGACATAATAAAATACGCGTCAGCAGCGGGCGTGCCAGTGCTAAATTTCCCTGGCACCAGCCTGGAGCTCGGCAGAGCCTGCGGAAAACCTTTCCTGATAAGCACAATAACAGTGCTAAACCCAGGAGACGTTTCAGTAAAAGAGGTTGAACAATGAGAAAACTGAGCGCCGAAGAAATAGGGTACATGAACCTGTTCGAGGAGATGACCAAAGCAAAGGTCATAGACTGCATCCTCAAGGACAATGACATAACTTTCATAGTAGACAAAGGGAACATCGGGCTCGCGATCGGGAAAAAAGGAGTGATCGTAGAAAGGGTTAAAAACAAGATGGGGAAAGAGATACACGTATACGAGTACTCCCCCGACCCAAAACAGTTCGTCAAAAACCTGCTGTTCCCAATAAAGGTGAACGAGGTAACCATTGAAGATAACAAGATGATTATAAAAGTAAACCCTGAAGAAAAGAAGAGAGCCATCGGAAGGGATGGTAAGAAAATAAGAAATGTTAAAGAAATCATGGAAAGGCACTTTGGTATAACCGAGATCAAGGTCATGTGAGGGTGAAAATAATGCCAGGAGAATTCGCAGCAAGAAAACTCGCGAGGGACAGACAAAGGTTCAGGTGGAAGTCTGTCAAGTACGTGGAAAGAATGAGGCGCAAAATGGGTAAAGCAGCCGACCCGCTGGAAGGAGCGCCTCAGGCCACGGGAATAGTCATAGAAAAGACCAGCAGGGAGCAGAAGCAACCTAGCTCTGGACTCATCAAGGCAGTGAGAGTCCAGCTTAGGAAGAACGGTAAAATGGTCACCGCGCACGTTCCAAAGGACAAGTCAATAAACTACATTGACGAGCACGACGAGGTCATGATAGAAGGCCTTGGAGGATCACAGGGAGGAGCGATAGGAACCATGTGGGGGATAAAGTACAGGGTAATAAAAGTGAACGGAGTCGCCCTATTAGAAATAAGGAAAGGAAAGAAGGAGAAGCCGAGGAGATAACATGAACGCACTCGTTTTCGGCAAGTATGACACAAAGGTTGAGGTCGCGGACCCCGGGCTGAAAGCATACATTAACCTAGAGCCCAGGATAGTAGTGCACACCCAGGGAAGGCACGCCAAGAAGAACTTCGGACGGAAAAATGTTCACGTCGTGGAAAGGCTCATCAACAACCTGATGAGAAGCGGCACTGGAGGAAAGATAGGAGGAAAGCTCATAAGAGACAGGGGAGCCTGCGGTAAGAAGACAAAGGTCATGAACGCTCTGATGGAAGCGTTTGAGATAATAGAAAAAAGGGAGAAACAGAACCCCCTGCAGGTCCTGGTAAGAGCCATAGAAAACGCGGCCCCGAGAGAAGAGGTCACCAGGATCAGGACAGGTGGAGTAATCTCACCCATTGCTGTTGACATTTCTCCACTGAGAAGGCTTGACATAGCCCTCAGGAACATCGGGCTGGCCGTCGTGATACAATCATTCAACAATCCCAAGTCTTTTTCTCAGGCCATTGCCGATGAGATAATCCTCGCGTCCAAGAACGATCCTGCCAGCTACGCCATCAAAAGGAAGCTGGAGATCGAGAGAATCGCCAAGAGCTCAAGGTGAGTTTTAGATGGGAAGAAGAGAACAAATGGTAGAAAAGATAAAGGAATTAATGGACAAGCCTGAGATGATAAGGAACATAGGAATCGTGGCGCACATAGACCACGGCAAGACAACCCTGTCAGACAACCTTGTGGCAGGAGCAGGCCTGCTGAGCGAACAGCTTGCCGGGAAAGAGTGCGTCATGGACTCCTACGAGCTGGAAGCAGAGAGAGGGATCACAATCTTCTCTGCTAACATCTCCCTCGTTTTCCCTCACCAGAACAAGGAGTACCTTGTCAACATGATTGATACCCCCGGGCACGTTGACTTCGGAGGAGCCGTGACAAGAGCAATGAGGGCCGTTGACGGAATCATACTCGTCGTGTGCGCCGTGGAAGGAGTAATGCCTCAGACTGAAAGGAACCTGATAACCGCACTAAAGGAAAAGGTAAAGCCCGTCCTGTTCATAAACAAGGTGGACAGACTCATCAACGAGCTCCAACTGGACGAGAACCAAATGCAAGAGAGACTGCTGAAGATCATAAACAAGGTTAACGAGCTCATAAGAAAACACGCTCCAGAAGAGTTCAAAGAATCCTGGCAGGTCAGGGTACAGGACGGGTCAGTGGCCTTCGGGTCAGCGTATAACAACTGGGCCATCTCCGTTCCCCTGATGCAGGAGACTGGGATAAAGTTCAAGGACATATACCAGTACTGCAGGGACGGCAAGCAGGACGAGCTTGCCAAAAAGATCCCAGGACACAAGGCAGTCGTGGACATGATAATAAAACACATTCCTAACCCCAAGGACGCGCAGAAGTACAGAATACCGAAAATATGGAAGAACGGAGACCTCAATTCGGACATAGGAAAGGCAATGCTTTCATGCGATCCTAACGGGAAGACCGTGATCATGATAACCAGCGTGGATATTGATCCGCACGCTGGAGAAATCGCCACAGGAAGAGTGTACTCCGGGAAGGTCAGGAGAGGAATGAAGCTCCACATGATAAACTCTAAGACAGTGGACACAGTACAGCAGGTCGCGTTCTACATGAACACCGGAAGAGCGCAGGTGGACGAGATTCCTGCAGGGAACATTGCTGCGCTCTCCGGGCTCAAGTCAGCCTTCGCGGGAGAAACCGCTGCCGAGGAAGAGATAGCTCCTTTCGAGTCAATAAAACACTATTCAGAGCCAGTCATGACAAAAGCGGTAGAGGCAAAGAACCCAAGAGACCTCCCCAAGCTCATTGAGGTCCTGCACGACATTGCCAAGGAAGACCCCACCGTGAAGGTGGAAATAGACGAGGAAACCGGGGAGCACAGGATCTCAGGAATGGGAGAACTGCACCTTGAAATCATAGAGCACAGGATCTCCCACGACAAGGGAATCCCGATAACAACATCTCCTCCTATAGTCGTGTACAGGGAGACCGTGAAGTCAACAGGACAGCAGATAGAAGCGAAGTCTCCTAACAAGCACAACAGGTTCTACATCGTCGTGGAGCCCCTGGAGGATGAAGTGTACAAGGCAATAATAGAGGGAGAAATCCCAGAAGGAAAAATAAAGGACTCAAAGACCCTTGCCAAGAAACTCGCAGAGTACGGCATGCCCCTTGACCAGGCCAAGGGAATCTGGGAAGTGAAGAACGGGAACGTGTTCCTGGACAACACCAAGGGAGTTCAGTACCTGAACGAAGCCAAAGAGCTTATCCTGCAAGGGTTCGAGGAGGCCATGGAAAAAGGGCCTCTGGCCAACGAGAAGGTTACCAAAGTAAAGGTAAGGCTCGTGGACGCTGTCCTGCACGAGGACGCGGTCCACAGGGGTCCGTCACAAGTAATCCCAGCAGTAAAAAGAGGAATACTAGCGGCGATACTCACCGCGGACCCGATACTCCTGGAGCCAAAGCAAAAGATATTTATTACCGTGCCCCAGGAATATATGGGTGCTGTTAGCACGGACATACAAGGGAGAAGAGGGCAAATCCTGGACATAGAACAGGACGGAGAACTCCTCACAATAATAACAAAGGTTCCTGTTGCTGAAACCTTCGGGTTCGCTGGAGAGATAAGGTCAGCGACCCAGGGCAGGGCCCAATGGTCCACAGAGTACTTCGGGTACGAGCCCCTGCCCAGGGACTTGCAACAGAATGTTATAAAAAGGATTAGAGAAAGAAAAGGATTAAAACCAGAGATACCAACCCCTGAAGAACTGCTTTCATGATAACACAAAAAGACAAAGAGGTGTATGGGATATGGCAGACAAGAAGCCGCACATGAACCTTGTGTTCATAGGACACGTGGACCACGGAAAGTCCACCACAGTAGGAAGACTGCTGTTCGACTCGAAGGCACTTCCAGAACAGGAGCTCAGGAAGCTCAGGGAAGAAGCAGAAAGGCTCGGTAAGGCCACCTTCGAGTTCGCCTTCGCCATGGACAGGCTGAAGGAAGAGAGGGAAAGGGGAGTAACAATAGACGTTGCTCACAAGGACTTCCAGACCAACAAGTACTACTTCACAATCATAGACGCTCCTGGACACAAGGACTTCATCAAGAACATGATCACAGGGACCAGCCAGGCTGACGCCGCGGTGCTCGTGGTATCAGCAAAGGACGGTCCCCAGGAGCAGACGAGAGAGCACGCGTTCCTGGCAAGGACTCTCGGAGTCGGCCAGATGATCGTGGCCCTGAACAAGATGGATGCTGTTGACTACAGCCAGGACGCTTACAACAAGGTAAAACAAGAGCTTATTGACAAGATACTCAAGCCCATTGGGTACAAAGTAGACCAGATGCACTTCATCCCTATCTCCGCATACAAGGGAGACAATGTGGTGCACAAGTCAGAGAACATGCCATGGTACAACGGTCCTACCCTGGTAGAAGCGCTGGACCAGCTTCAGCCTCCTGAAAAGCCGATAGACAAGCCTCTCAGGCTACCGGTCCAGGACGTCTACAACATCAGGGGAGTGGGACTCGTTCCTGTCGGAAGAGTAGAAACAGGAGTCCTGAGGGTAGGAGACAAGGTCTCCATAATGCCCGCAGGAGTGGTAGGAGAAGTGAAGAGCATAGAAATGCACCACCAGGCAATGCAGCAGGCAGAACCCGGAGACAACATCGGGTTCAACCTGAAGGGAGTGGACAAGAAGAACATAAGCAGAGGATCAGTAATCGGGCCTGCAGACAACCCACCGACAGTGGCAGAGGAGTTCACGGCACAGATAATCGTACTCAACCACCCGACAGCAATAACAGTAGGATACCAGCCAGTCGTACACTGCCACACAGCACAAGTCGCCTGCAGCATCGTGGCAATAGAGAAGAAGATAGACCCGAGGAGCGGTCAGGTCATAGAAGAGAACCCAGAGTTCATCAAAACAGGAGACGCTGCCATAGTAAGAATGAAGCCAACAAGGCCAATGGTCATAGAAAAGGCAAGCGAGTTCTCCCCTCTCGGGAGGTTCGCGGTCAGGGACATGGGAATGACCGTGGCAGCAGGAATGGTACTAGATGTAAAGAAGAAAGCGTGATACGAGAATGGCTGCACAGATAGCTAGCATCAAGCTGGTAAGCCCGGACTACAAGAAGCTTGAGAGCGTCTGCTCTGAAATCAAGGAGATTGCCAAGAGGACAGGAGCCAATGTGAAGGGCCCCATACCCCTTCCCACCAGGAAACTTGTCGTCCCGACCATGAAATCACCGTGCGGCGACGGGTCGGAGACATACGAGCACTGGCAGATGAGGATACACAAGAGGCTCATAAACATAGAAGCAGACGAGCGGACGCTCAGGCAGATAATGAGAGTCCAAGTGCCCGACCAAGTACACATAGAAATAGAGCTCAAGACAGTCTAAAAACCCCTTCTTTTAAACCCCACCACTCCTTTTGTTTTTGACGAACTTTTTCTCGCAGAACAACGAAAGGTTTTTAAATGGCTGCTTTTTCTTAGGATACAGGTGAAAGAGTATGGACCTGGACACAATAGGGGGCTATGCATTCATAGCCGGAATCCTCATAGCACTAGGGCTCGGAATAGCAGCGGCAGTAACCACGCTAAGCATAAACATAGTGACATGGCTTGTAGCAGTACTAGTAATACTAGGACTCATAGTAGGATTCGTCAACATAGGCAAGAAAGAAATGAGGGACTTCCTGATAGCAGTGATCGCAATCGGAGTAATCGGCTCAGCAAACCTGGGAGTAATCCCGTACGTAGGAGACGTCCTCGCCAAGATAGTAGCGTACATAGCAGTGTTCGTAGCACCAGCAGCGCTGATAGTGGCAATCAAAGAGATCCTGAACCTGGCAAAAGCATGAATGCGCAAAAAACCATTTTCCTTATTTAAACCCTCTCTTTTTTATTTACCAGAGTAAAAGGGGAGATCTTAATAAACAACAGGAAGAAAAAGAATATCTAATGAGCTACTTCACTTTCGAGCACGAAGCAGACACAGGAATAAGGGGCGAAGGAAAAACCCTTGAAGAAGCATTCCAGGAAACCGCAAGAGCAATGTTCAGCGTAATGGCCAACCTTGAAAAGGTTGAAGAAAAAGAAAAGGTTTCTGGAAAAACAGAAGGCAGGGACCTCATCTCCCTACTCGTGAACTGGCTGAACCAACTGCTCGCAGAAAAAGACATCAACGGAATGGTGTTCAAATCATTCAACGTCAAAATAAAAAAAGAAGGCGAAGGATACTCAATAGAATGGGATGCCTGGGGAGAAGAAATGGACCCTGAAAAACACCAGCTGGACATAGAGGTAAAAGCAGCCACCTTCCACCAGGCTGCAGTGGAAGAAAAAAACGGCAAGTGGACCGCACAGTGCATTGTGGACGTGTAAAAAGGAGGAGAAAAAATGGACGTGAGCATGTTCACGAAAATAAACGACTACGAGTGGATGATCCCAAAAAAAGGAGACATGAGAGTCCCAGGAATAGTGTTCGGGGACGAACCAATAATCAGGGACCTGGACGAGAAAGTATGGGAACAGGTATCAAACGTGGCAACACTCCCGGGAATACAGCTCGCGAGCATTGCCATGCCTGACGCCCACTGGGGCTACGGTTTCCCTATAGGAGGAGTGGCCGCATTCGATCCCAAAGAAGGAGGCATCATCAGCGCTGGAGGCGTCGGATACGACATCAGCTGCGGGGTCAGGACCCTGAAAACGAACATGAAAAAAGAAGAAGTGCTCCCAAAGCTTTCGGAGCTGATGGAAGAACTCTTCAGAACCATCCCTGCAGGCCTGGGGTCAGAGGGAGAAATAACCCTCACAAAAGACCAGGAGGACGAAATGCTCGCCAAGGGAGCGAAATGGGCTGTGGAACAAGGTTACGGGACAGAAGAAGACCTGGAGTACACCGAGATGCACGGGACAGCGCCTGACGCTGACCCGAGTAAGGTAAGCGATCTCGCGAAAAAAAGAGAAAAGAAGCAAGCGGGAACCCTGGGCTCAGGAAACCACTACCTTGAAGTCCAGTGGGTGGAAGAGGTTTACGATCCTGAAATAGCCAGGATATACGGCCTGGAAAAGGACCAGATCCTAATAACATTCCACTGCGGGTCAAGAGGACTCGGGCACCAGGTCGCCTCAGACTACATGAAAGTGCTGGACCAGGCAGCGCCGAAGTACGGGATAAAACTTCCAGACAGACAGCTAGCGTGCGCGCCAATAGATTCCCAAGAGGGCAGGGACTACTGGCAGGCCATGAACGCAGCAATAAACAACGCGCTCGCGAACAGGCAGATAATATCCCACCTCGCGCGGAAAGCGTTCAAGAGAGTGTTCCCGGACGCCGAACTGCCCCAGTTGTACGACACGAGCCACAACACGTGCAGGAGAGAAGAGCACGTAGTGGACGGGGTCAAGAAGATAGTGTACGTGCACAGAAAAGGAGCCACGAGTGCCCTGGGGCCCGGCCGGCCGGAAATCCCGAAAGCATACATGAACGCGGGCCAGCCTGTGCTGATAGGAGGAACCATGGGCACGTACTCCTACATCCTCGCGGGAACAAGAGAAGGGATGGAAAAAGCGTTCGGAAGCGCGTGCCACGGGGCGGGCAGGAGGATGAGCAGGGCGAAAGCAAAGAAAACGTGGAAAGGAGAACAAGTCATCAGGGACCTCGCAGAAAGGGGGATAATAGTGAAAGCCCACTCCTTCAGAGGAGCTGCAGAAGAAGCCCCCGGAGCGTACAAGGACGTCAGACAGGTCGTGGACGCGGTGCACAACGCGGGCCTCGCCAAGAAGGTCGTAAGAGTAAGGCCGCTCGGGGTAGTGAAAGGGTGAATAAAAGCGCCCGCAGTAACCTTTAAATACCCTTTGCTGTGAAAAAAATACTAACTCCTGCTGTAAAAAGGAGTGGGAAAGGTCCAGCCCCAGAGGCTCTTGCCTTTCGGGCGATGAAGACCGCAGGGATCCGAAAAATGTTTTGAGGCTGTGTAAGAATGGCAAAGAGGCATGCACCTAGGAGAGGGTCCAGAGCATTCTACCCTCGCAAGAGAGCCAAGAGGATATACCCCAGGGTGAACTCTTACCCTGAAACCAGCGAGGTGTGCGTGCAGGCATTCCCCGTGTACAAAGCGGGAATGACCCAGCTCATAACAATAAACGAGGACGAGAAGTCACCCAAGTTCAAGCAAGAAGAAGCAATCCCCGTGACAATACTTGAAGCCCCCGCAGTCAAGGTATACGGGATCAGGGCGTACAAAGCGTACCCTGAAGGCCTGAAAGCATTCACAGAGGTGTACGCTGAAAAACTTGACAAGAGGCTCGCGCGCAAGATCACTCTTCCTAAGGAATACTCCGCAGAAGACAGGATCAAAGCAATAGAATCAAACTTAGATGACATTGCCGAGATAAGGCTGCTCGTTCACACACAACCTCCGTTCAAGAAAACCCCTGAAATCCTTGAGCTCACCGTGTTCGGCCCGATAAAGGAAGCGTGGGAGTACGCAAAGCAGAAGCTCGGGCAGGAACTAGAGGCCAAGGAAGTGTTCCAGGAAGGGAAAATGGTTGACGCGATCGCTGTCACCAAAGGAAAGGGAACCCAAGGCCCTGTAAAGAGGTTCGGGATCAGAATCCAGATAAGGAAGAACAAGTGGCACAGGAGGAACCCAGGGTCCCTGGGAGCGTTCAGCGTCGCGAGAACATTCTGGACCGTGCCAATGTCAGGGCAGATGGGATTCCAGACAAGGACAGAGTACAACAAGTTCCTGCTCAAGATGGGAGAAAACGGTGAAGAAGCCACTCCCAAAGGAGGCCTGGTCCACTACGGAGTAGTGAGAGGCCCGTACATTCTGGTCAAAGGAAGCGTGCCAGGACCAAAGAAAAGGCTTGTGGTCCTCAGGAACGCGATAAGACCCTACGAAATGAAAATGCCCACAATAAAAGAAGTAGTAACAACACCACAACAGTGATAAAAGATGAAGGCAAAGGTTTACGATCTTAACGGGAACGAAGTGAAAGAAATAGACCTGCCGAGAGTGTTCTCGGAAGAAATAAGGCCCGATCTCATAAGAAGGGCCACCCTCGCGATACTGAGCTCAGGATACCAGCCGAAGGGAACATTCCCCCTGGCAGGACTGCAAACAAGCGCAAAGTATGTCGGGAGAAGAGGAAGATATCACGCCATGATAAACAGGGGAATCTCAAGACTGCCCAGAATAATAGGACCCAAGGGATACATAGGAGAAGTAAGAAGAGTGCCCCAAGCCAAGGGAGGGCACAGAGCACATCCCCCGAAGGTTGAAAAGATAATAGAAGAAAAAATAAACAAGAAGGAGAAAAGGAAGGCGACCGCGAGCGCCATAGCCGCGACGGCCGTACCCGAGCTAGTCAAAAAGAGGGGTCACAGAACAGAAGAGCTCAAGAGCCTGCCCATAATAGTCACTGACGATCTTGAAAAACTCAGCAAAACAAAAGAGGTCAAGAGAGTCCTTGAAAAACTCGGGCTTTCCGCAGAGCTCGAGAGGACGTCCGAAAAGAAGATAAGAGCAGGAAAAGGAAAAATGAGAGGAAGAAAGTACAAGAAAAAGAAGGGAGTTCTCATAGTCACAGGATCGCACGCGCCAGTGCACAAGGCCACTCGGAACATCCCTGGAACTGACGTGTGCCCAGCCAAAGAGCTTAACGCGTACCTGCTCGCTCCAGGAGGAGACCCTGGAAGGCTCACGATATACACCGAGTCCGCAATAACAGAAATCGGAAAGAGGTTCGGGTGAAAATGAAGATAAAGTATCCGCTGCTCTCGGAAAAAGCCGTTGGACTCATAGAAAAAGAGAACAAGATAGTGTTCATCGTTGACCCGAAAGCCACAAAAGATGAAATAAGAAGCGAGGTAGAACAGGAGTACGGAGTGAAGGTGAAAAAAGTGAACGTGGTCAACACTATGAGGGGAGAAAAGAAAGCGTACGTGCAGCTCTCTCCCGAGCACAGCGCTGTAGACCTCGCCACAAAACTTAAGATACTGTGATGCAGGATGGGAAAGCCACTAATCCATCAGAGGAGAGGAAAAGGAAGCCCTGCCTTCAGGGCTCCAAGCACAAGGTTCAAAGTAGAAGTAGGGTACAGGCCGCTTGACAAGACAGGCCTGCTGAGAGGAGAGGTAGTAGAGTTCATAGACAATCCTGCTCACACTGCCCTCCTCATGAGGGTAGCGTACGAGGACGGCACCCAGTCGATAATCCCAGCGCCAGAGGGAATATTCATAGGAGACACAGTATACTACGGGGAAACAGCACCCCTATCCCTAGGGAACACGCTCCCGCTCAAGAGCATCCCTGAAGGATTCCCAGTATACAACATAGAAACGAGGGTAGGGGACGGAGGAAGCCTCGTCAGGGCGAGCGGAGGAGTAGCCTACGTCTCCTCAAAAGAGGGGGACGTTGTATACGTAAAACTCCCGAGCAAACAGGTAAGGAAATTTAACGCTAACTGCAGAGCAACCATAGGAAACATTTCAGGAGGAGGAAGAACAGACAAGCCCCTAATGAAAGCAGGGGCAGCACACTACAAGAACAGGATCGCGAGGAACAAGTGGTGGCCGAGAGTAAGAGGAGTCCACATGAACGCAGTGGACCACCCGTACGGAGGAAAACAGCACCACGGAGCAAAGACCAAGAAAGGCAAGGGAGCGCCTCCAGGACAGCACGTAGGATCCTTCGGAGCAAGGAGAACAGGACGGAGGAAGAGGTGAAATGGCAAAAAAAGTGTTCAAGTACAGGGGGAAAACGCTTGAAGAACTGCAGAAGATGAGCCTGGAAGAGTTCGCCAAGCTCGTTCCAGCCAGGGAAAGGCGGACGCTCCTGAGAGGATTCACAGAACAAGAGAAAAAACTGCTGAAAAAACTGAGGGCCTGGAAGCCGGGCCAAAAACCCGTTAGAACGCACGTCAGAGAAATGATCATCCTCCCTGAAATGGTCGGAAAAGAGGTTGCAGTCTACAACGGAAAAGACTGGAATGTCGTCAGAATAAAACCCGAAATGATCGCCATGAGGCTGGGAGACTTCAGCCTCACGAGAAAGCCTGTAAAACACTCCGGCCCAGGAATAGGGGCCACAAGATCAACCAAGTTCATCTCAGCCAAGTGATGAGGTATGGGATACTCTTACCAGGGTGACATGACAAAAGCCGCCAGGGCAATGGCAAGAGAAGAGGACGTGAGCAGAAAACTCGCTAGAGAGGCCTGCAACGCCATAAAAGGAATGAAGCTAGAGAGAGCAATACAGTACCTGGAGAACGTGATACAGCACAAGGAGTACATCCCTCTGAAAAGGTACAACAGGAAACAGCCCCACAGGAAGGGAGGGCAGCCTGGAAAGTACCCTGAAAAAGCCTGCAGGATACTACTCAAAACCCTAAAGAACCTGAAGAACAATGCTGAGCAGAAAAACCTTGACCCCGAGAAAATGAAAATCGTGCACGCTGCGGCCTACAAAGGCCTTGAGATCCCAAGGGTCAGACCAAGGGGGAGAACAAAAGCATCAAACATAGAACTCACTAACATAGAAGTCGTGGCACGCGAGGTATGAACATGATTGAGAAAAAGTTCGTTGAAGACGGAATAACAAGGATGCAGACAAAGGAGTTCATAAAAAATGAGATCAAGAGAGCGGGAGTAGTCAACGTTAACATACAGAGGACAACCCTCTCAACCAGGATAAGCGTGCTCGCAGAAAATCCCGGGATCGTCATAGGAAGGAAAGGGAGAGGAATCCGGGAAATGGTGGAAAAAATAGAAAAAGAGATGAACATAGAGAACCCGCAGATAGAAGTGAGCGGTGTAGAAGAAGGAAGCCTTGAGCCAGTGGTCATAGGAAACTGGATAGCAAGAATGATTGAAAGAGGGTTCACGCCAAAAAGGGCGATGGCCAGAGCCCTCCAAAGAGTCATGTCAGCTCACGCTCAAGGATGCGAGATCATAGTAAAAGGAGTAGTAAGAGGAAAAGGAAAGAAAGCAGGAAAACTAAGGATGTCCGCAGGATACCTGAAAAAAGCAGGATACGGAACCAATCTCGTGAAAGAGTACAAGGGAGTAGCAGTCCTCAAGCAAGGAGTCCTTGGAATCACCGTCAGAATAGTACCTCCAGACGTCATATTCCCAGACTACGTGAGGATCCCCGCAGAGGAAACAGCGGTTGAAGCCGCTGTTGTAGAAAAAGAAGCAGAGGTAAAAGAGAATGGCGATAATCAGAAAGAAGGAGCTTAAAGGAATGAGCAAAGAAGAACTGCTCGCCAAGGAAAAGGAAATCCGCTCAGAGCTCATGAGAGAACTGGGAGCCGCAAGAAGCGGCACCAGGCCAGAAAACCCAGGAAAAATAAGAGAGATGAAAAGAACAATAGCAAGGATAAAGACGTACCTGAGAGGTGTAAACGAGTAAATGGGAGAAATCTGCGAGATCTGCGGGCTGCCTAAGGAAATATGCACCTGCGAGGAAATGACAAAGGAAGAGCAGAAGATACAAATATACGAAAAACAGGCCAAAGGAAGAAAATACGTCACGATCATCGAAGGCTTTGAGCCTTCATTCAACATAGAAAAACTTGCGAAAGAACTGAAACAGGAACTCGCGTGCGGAGGAACAACCAAAAAAGGAAGAATAGAACTGCAGGGACAACACAAGCAAAAGGTGAAGGCCGCACTGATAAAACGCGGCTTCAAAGAAAACCAGATAGACGTGTATTAGATGCACAAAATAGTAATGGAAGAACTGATAGGCAAGAAAGTCAGAATCAAGAAAAGCAGCATGCCAGAACTCGAGGGAACGGAAGGAACAGTAACAGGAGAAACCCTGAAAACCCTGAAAATCCGGACGAACGGAAAAGAAATCACAGTACCAAAAAAAGACTGCACGTTTGAGTTCGAAAGAAAAGGAAGATGGGTGGAAGTAAAAGGAAAGGACATCATGTTCAGACCCGAAGAACGGATAAAAAAGCACTGGAGGAAAATGCATGCAAGAATGCGGAGATAAGAACTGCCCGATCCACGGGAACCTTAGAGTCAGGGGTAGCGTGCTCACTGGAGTAGTGGTGAGCAAGAAAACAAAGAACACGGTAACCGTGGAAAGACACTACCTCCACTACGTGCCGAAGTACGAAAGGTACGAGAGAAGAAAGAGCAAGATACACGCTCACCTCCCGCAGTGCATGCAGAAAGAAGTTAATGTGGGAGACACAGTCGTCATAGGAGAATGTAGGAAAATAAGCCGTGGGAAAGCGTTTGTAGTGGTGAGCAAAAAATGAGAGGAATATCCAGCAAGGTGACAGGAGGAGTATCAATAGGCTCTCTGGTAGCCTGTGACGACAACTCGGGAGCCAAGGTACTCAAGGTCATAGGAAAAGAAGGATACAGAGGAAGAAAGAACAGGAGAGCAACAATAGGAGTTGGGGACATATTCATAGCATCAGTAGTCAAGGGCAACGTTAGAATGAGGAAAAAGAAGGTAAGATGCGTGCTCATCAGGCAAAGGAAAGAATACAGGAGAGCCAACGGAATGAGAGTAAAATTCGAGGACAACGCCGCAATCATAATCACAGACAAGAACGAACCCCAAAGCTCTGAAATAAAAGGGGTCGTAGCGAAAGAGGTTGCTGAAAGATTCCCCAAGATCGCAACAATAGCCAAAAACGTGGTGTGAAAATGAAGCCCGGAAAACAGAGGAAAAAAATCGAAGAGCTTCCCAAGCACGCTAGAAGAAAGCAGATGTCTGCAAGACTGTCCAAAGAACTCTCCGAGAAGTACAAGAGGAGAAACTTCAGGATAAGGAAAGGAGACAGAGTAAGGATAATGAGGGGAAAGCACAAGGGAAAAGAAGCAAAAGTCACGAAAGTGCTGCTGAAGGACTACAAGGTTCTCCTAGAGGGAATAACCTACAAGAAAAAAGACGGGACCGAAAAACAAGTCCCAATAAGCCCGAGCAACCTCATGATCATAGAACTAGACCTCTCTGACAAGAGAAGGGTTGAAGCCCTAGAAAGAAAGATAAAGGGTTGATTATATGCACATGAAAAGACTCAACGCACCAAGAGCATGGAACATACCACGCAAAGGAAAGGTATGGGCCCCGAGAACAGTTCCAGGAGCTCATCCGAAGGAGAAAAGCGTTCCGCTCCTAGTGGTAATCAGGGACATGCTCAAAAAAGCAGATAACGCAAGAGAAGCCATCAAGATAATAAAAGAAGGAAAAGTTCTTGTGGACGGGAGAGTCATAAAAGAACCCAAGTTCGGCGTTGGGTTCATGGACGTTGTTTCAATACCGCTCATAGAAGAGTACTACAGGGTATTGTACGACAAGAAAGGAAGGATAGTACTGGAACAGATAGACGAGAGCGAGAAGGATTTCAAACTCTGCAAGATACGCAATAAAACAATCTTGAAGAAAGGAAGGCTCCAGCTCAACCTGCATGACGGAAGGAACCAACTTGCAGACAATGATGTTTACAAGACAGGGGATGTTATCAAAATAACAATACCAGAACAGAAGATCGTCAAGCACATTCCTCTAGAAAAGGGCTCTCTCGTGTACCTCAGCGGAGGAAAGCACGCTGGAATAACCGCGAGAGTCAAGGAGATACTCCCAGGGACCATGACAAGAAAACCAATAGTGGTCCTGGAAAGCGAGGACGGCAAGGAAATAAGAGCCCTCAAGGATCACGCGTTCGTGATAGGAAAGGACAAGCCTGAAGTCAAGGTAGGTGTTTGAAAGTGATCAGCATAGACAAGGTAGTAATAAACATTGGGGTTGGATCAGCAGGAGAAGAACTTGAAAAAGCGAAGACACTAGTAGAAAGAATAAGCGGACAAAAGGCAGTCATCACGAAAGCAAAGAAGAGGATACCAACCTGGGGAATAAGAAAAAGAATGCCCATAGGCGTGAAAGTCACCCTCAGGAAAGAAAAGGCAGAAAAGTTCCTGAAAGAAGCGCTTGAAGCAGTGGATAACCAAATAAAAGAATCCTCCATATCTGACAACGGAACGTTCTCGTTTGGAGTGAAAGAATACATTGACCTGCCAAACATCAAGTACGATCCTGACATAGGAATCTTCGGCTTTGATGTTTGCGTGAACCTTAAAAAATGGGGTTACAGAATAAGCAAGAGAAAAAGACAGAAGAGAAAAATACCCAAAAAACACAGGATCACTCGTGAGGATGTCAAAAAGTTCCTGGAAGAAAAATATGCTGTTAAGGTGATCGAATGAAGAAGGTCAGAAAGCCAAGATTCAAGAGGCCTAGGAGGAAAGAAGAGGGGAGAGCCTGCAGGATCTGCGGAAGGCCTGAAGGGCTCATCAGAAAGTACGGCATAAACATGTGCAGGCAGTGCTTCAAAAGAAAGGCGAGGGAGATAGGCTTCGAAAAATACAACTGAGGTAATGCTCATGGACCCGATAGCAGACGGACTCATCAACCTGAAAAACTGTGAGATGGTAGGAAAGAAGGAATGCAGGATAAAGCCAGCCTCCAAGCTAATGGGGGAAATCCTCAGGCTAATGCAGAAAGAAGGGTACATAGGAGAATTCGAGTTCATAGAAAACGGCAGAGGAGGAGAATACAAGGTAAAGCTCTTGGGAAGAATAAACAACTGCAAGGCCATCAAACCAAGATACCCCGTAAAAAAGGATGAGTACCCCGACTGGGAAAAGAGGTACCTTCCCGCCAAGAACTTCGGAATGCTCATAGTCTCAACACCAAAAGGTCTCATGACCCACAACGAGGCCAAAAAAGAGGGCACAGGAGGAAGGCTTATTGCCTTCGTCTACTGAGGTGCGGAGAATGGAAAGAGTAATCCCAATACCAGAAGGCGTTGAAGTAACACCCACGACAACAGGATTCAAGGTAAAAGGGAAACTGGGAGAGCTTGAAAGAGAGTTTGACATGAGCATGATAAAAACAGAAAAGAGAGGAGACTCAATCGCCATAATCATGGACAAGCCCAAGATAAGGAGGAAGGACAAAGCAATGCTCGGAACAATAGCCGCGCACCTGAAGAACATGATAAGAGGAGTTAATGAAGGATTCGAGTACAAGCTCAAGATAATCTACACTCACTTCCCCATGAACGTTAGCGTTCAAGGCAATGAAGTGGTGATAAAGAACTTCTTCGGAGAAAAACACCCGAGGAAGGCCAAGATAGTGGGGAACGTCCAGGTAGAGATCAATGGCCAGGAAGTCATAGTCAAGGGGATAAACAGAGAAGAGGTCGGACAGACCGCCGCTAACATAGAACAAGCAACAAGAGTAAAAGGAAGGGACGTTAGGAAATTCCAGGACGGAATATACATCGTGTCTAAGGGATGATGCTCATGGAGAAAAGAAAGAAGCCTTCGTTCCACAGGCAAAACTCGCACAGGAAAGAAAGGGTCTCGGACAGCTGGAGAAGGCCGAGAGGAATAGACTCCAAGCAGGCCCTCAAGAAAAAGTACATGGGCGCAAGGCCAACTCCAGGGTACGGGCAGCCTAAAAAAGTCAGGGGGAAACACCCTTCTGGACTTGAGGACGTTCTCGTCCACAACCCGAAAGAACTTGAAGGGCTTGACAAAGAAAAGCATGCTGTGAGGATAGCACACACTGTAGGAAAGAAAAAGAGGCTTGAAATAATAAAACAGGCGGAGGAAATGGGCCTCAAGATACTTAACAAGGGTGTAGCGTGATGGAGCTAAAGCAGGTAAAAAGGCTGGCAGCAAGAGTAACTGGCGCCGGAGAAAAGAGGATCAGGATCAGGGACCCAGAGAAAGCGCAGCAGGCGATGACAGGAGATGACATAAGAGCACTCATCAAGCAAGGCGCGATAGAAGTAATCCAGAAGAAGGGAGTCAGCAGGGCAAGGGCTAACAAAATAAGAGCCCAGAAGAAAAAGGGCCTCAGGAAAGGCAGGGGAAAAAGAAAGGGAGGAACAAAGAGCAGGACTCCCAAGAAAGAAAAGTGGATGAAGAGAGTGAGAGCCCTCAGAAGAAAACTCAGAGGAGAGAAGAAGAACCTCACACCCAACGCGTACCAGAGACTCTACAGGATGATAAAAGGAGGGTTCTTCAGGGATAAGGGCCACCTAGAGCTCTACCTGAAGGAAAGAGGAATAAAGAAGTGATGCTAATGGCCAACAAACCAACGTACAAGGTTCCGAGAAGAAGGAGAAGAGAAGGGAAAACGAACTACAGGAAAAGGCTAGAGCTCCTTAAGAGCGGTAAGCCAAGGCTAGTCGTCAGGATGACACACAATCAGGCGATAGCCCAGGTCATAGAATACCATCCTGAAGGAGACAGAACAATTGTCTCCGCGACCAGCAGAGAACTCAAAAAATACGGGTGGACAGGGCACGGAGGAAACTGCGCCGCAGCATACCTCACAGGATACCTGTGCGGAAAGAAAGCGTTAAAGGCGGGAATAAAAGAACTCGTGCCGGACATAGGACTGCACACTCCAGTCCACGGTTCCAACGTATTCGCGGTCATAAAAGGAGGGATAGACGCGGGAGTGCTCATTCCTGCTGACGAAAGCGCGTTCCCGGCAGCGGACAGGCTGGCAGGAAAGCACTTGAAAAACAAGCAGGACGTGGAGAGCATAAAAAACAAAATAGGTGAAGAGAATGTCTGAATGGACTCCTAAGACCAAGCTCGGCAGAATGGTGCTCAACGGGGAGATCACCAATCTTGAAGAAGTGTACTCCCGGAACATGGCAATACTCGAGCCAGAGATAATAGACCTACTTGTACCCAACCTAGAGCACGAAATACTCCAGAAGAACAGCGTGCAGAGGATAACAAAGAACGGTAGAAGGATCTCCTTCAGGGTCGTGTCAGCCGTAGGGAACAAGGACGGATACGTTGGTGTAGGAGTCGGAAAAGGCCTTGAAATGAGAACAGCCATAGAAAAGTCAATCAAAAACGCGAAAAGAAACCTGATCCACATTCACAGGGGCTGCGGGAGCTGGGAATGCGCCTGCGGCGAAGAACACAGCCTCCCGTTCAAGGTTTCAGGAAAGAACTCTTCAGTAAAAATAGAGATATACCCTGCCCCGAAGGGAACAGGGGTCGTGGCAGGAGGGACAGCAAGGAAGATACTGGAACTCGCTGGAATAAAGGACGCGTGGTCCAAGACCTTCGGCCAGACCACCACAAGAGTAAACTTCGCGCTCGCAACCCTTGACGCGCTGAGACAACTTAGGAAGATAAGAAGGTGAACACGGGATGATAGTAGCAATAAGAGTCAGAGGCCCAGCAGACGTGAAAAAAGAGATTAACGATACCCTGGAAATGCTTAAGCTAAAAAAGCCTAACAACTGTGTCGTGCTTCCTGAAAATGACTCAATAAAGGGAATGCTCCAGAAGGCGAAGGACTACATAACCTGGGGAGAAATTAACAGGGACAACCTGGAAAGACTCCTGTTCAAGTGGGGAAGAGTCCCCGGAGGAAGGATAACAGAAGAATACCTGAAGGAAAAAGGTTATACTAAAGCAAAGTTCTTGGACGACGTTTACAACGGAAAAATAAAGCTGAAAGACTACGGGATAAAACAGCCGTTCAGACTACACCCCCCGAGGAAAGGCTGGGGAAGCGTGAAGAAAGGGTTCCATGAAAAGGGAGCCCTTGGATACAGGGGAGAAAAAATAAACGAGCTCCTTGAAAGAATGCTGTGAGGGAGACAAAAATGAAGAGGAGGAAAAGAAAGATACACAAGAAAGGAAGAGGAACAAGGACAGTATTCAGGGGAAACACCAAGAAAGGCAGAGGAAGAGGAAGCAGGATGGGGAACCCAAGCGTCAAGTCAAAAGGAGGGGGAGGAGAGAGAAACATACAGCACGTTTACAAAAAACAGAGGCACAGACTGCTTGAAAGAAAAGGGTTTACTTCAATCAAGAAAAAACCAAGAGCAATAAACCTGAAGGACCTTGACTACTCGCAAAAAGAGATTGACGTCACGAAAATGGGCTACGAGAAGGTTCTCGGGGCTGGAGAAGTCCTAGCACCTGTCACTATCATCGCAAAGTTTTTTACCCAGAAGGCCATTGAAAAGATCGAGAAAGCAGGCGGAAAGGCGATGGTGAAACAGTGATGGACATAAAAGTGTTCGAAAAGCTCGGGTCCTTTCTCCCAGAAATACAGCCCCCGAGCGGAAAACCTCCCCTGAAAGCAAGGGTAAAATGGACGTTAGCGGCGCTTATCCTTTTCTTTCTGCTAGGAATAGTAACACCAGTAGGCCTTGCTCCTGCAGCGCAGGCACAGCACCTTGAAAGCCTGCAGATGATACTCGCTAGCAAGATAGGAACAATAGCAACACTGGGTATCGGACCCATAGTGATGGGAAGCATAATCCTACAGCTGCTGGTGGGCGCCGGGCTCATAAAAATGGACAGGAGCAGCCCTAAGGACAGGAGAGCGTTCCAAACAGCTCAGAAGATTTTAGCCATATTCTTCTGCTTCTTTGAAGCAGGAATTTACACCATGTCAGGGTACATACCCGCGGCGCCCGGAATGCAGGCTCTTGTGCTACTGCAGATCGCGTTCGGCGGTATAATCATAATGTACCTTGACGAGCTGATAAACAAGTACGGTATAGGATCTGGAGTCGGAATATTCATCGCAGCAGGAGTCTCACAATCAATAGTCTGGAAAGCATTCTCCTTCTTCCAGACAGGGGGGACATTCATAGGGCTGGTGCCCCAGCTCCTAGCAGGGCTCGGCGCAGGAGAAATTTCAGAGGCTGCTTTGACACCCCTGCTGTTCACGCTACTCGTGTTCCTGATAGTAGTATACTTTGAGTCCATGAAAATAGAGATACCACTCACCTTCGGGCAGATAAGGGGAATGGGTGCAAGGTATCCTCTGAAGTTCTTGTACGTGAGCAACATTCCAGTGATCTTCGCGATAGCCCTGTTCGCCAACGTCCAGCTGGTGGGCGCCGCGTTTGACAGCATGGGAATGCCCATCCTAGGACACTTTGAGGGAGGGAGAGCCACTCAAGAACCAATAATGTGCCTGGGAGGAGAGATGATAACAAAGGGGAGCACTGTGGTGTGCCAGGGAGGAATAGGCGTGCCTGGAATAGCGTACTTCCTTTCAACACCCTACAGGTACCTTGCAACAAGCCAGGAAATAAGCATTACTCTAGCAAGCCCCCTCAGGATAATGCAGATAGTATTCTTCACGATCGCACTAATGCTAATGTGCGTGGTCTTCGGCAAAATATGGGTAGAACTCTCTGGAATGAGCGCTAGGGATGTTGCAAGACAACTGCAGCAGGTCGGCCTGCACGTGCCAGGATTCAGGAGAGACCCGAGAGTCATAGAAAGAGTGCTAGAAAGGTACATCCCCACCGTCACCGTGCTAGGATCACTGGCAGTAGGGTTCCTGGCGGTGCTCGCGGACCTTACCGGCGCGCTGGGAACCGGAACAGGGATACTCCTGACAGTAGGAATACTCTACAGGCTGTACGAGGAGCTGGCGTCCGAGCAAGCCATGGAAATGATGCCCGCCCTGAAAAAGTTCATGAGCTGAAGGCTTTTTATAAAAGATTCCTGGAATAAAAAGAAAGGTGAATAGAATGTCCGCCGCTCTGGAAGTTGCCCTGATCGCGTTCCTGGTCTCACTCGGCAGCATAGCCCTGAGCAAGAAAATGGTTGACCAGGACAGGGTAGAGGAAATAAAGGCAAGAATAAAAGAGTACAACAAGAAGTACCGGAAGGCCCTAAAAGAGAACGATAAGCAGGCTCTCAAGAAACTAGAGGCAGAGGGCAAGGAGGTCACGAGGATGAGCATGGAACTGATGAAGTACTCCTTCAAGCCCACGATGTTCACGATAATACCCATCCTCATAGTCATAAGCGCGATAAGAGCAAACTACGGGAACCAAGTTGTCGCGTCACTTCCCCTGATAGGAGGGGTTGACGCGTTCTGGTGGTATGTTATAGTGGCAATGGCCACTAGCATAACCCTAGAAATAGTGTACAGCGCTTACAGGAGGAGAAAAAAGAATGGTGGAACCAGGAAAAAGGACTAAGAAGATGAGGAAGATATTCTACAGGACACCAGGAGGAGAAACAAGAACAAGGTACAAGAGAAGGAAGAGCAAGAAGAAGAGCTGCGAGATCTGCGGGAGGCAGATACAAGGAAAAAGACCCGGCAGAGCGTACTCTCAGAAACTGTGCCCGTCCTGCCTTGAAGAGTTCCTAAAGGCCAAAGCAAGAGCAGAAGAAGGACAACCCATCCCCCTAAAGTTCAGGCACCTGCTCAAGAGTGAAGCCGAATGATAATAGCCATAAGCGGCACAACAGGCTCGGGAAAAGACACTCTGGCAAAGGAACTCGCGGACAGGCTCGGACTACGCCTCGTGAAAGGAAGCCTGAAGGAGTACGCGAAAAGAGAAGGAGAAGACGTGCTGGAATTCGTAGAAAGAGAGAATATAATAGAATACGACAAAACGCTTGACCAGAAACTCAAAAAAGAAGCGTCCAAGGGAGACTGCGTGATAGCAAGCAGGCTCTCAGCAGCCATGATCGCCCCAAACGCTGACCTAAGAATATGGCTTGACGCACCGGAAGAGGAGAGAGCGAGAAGAATAGAAAAAAGGGATGGAATAAGAAACGGGCTTGAGTACGTTCGCCTGAGGGACAAAGAAAGCAGGGAAAGATTCATCAAAACATACGGGATAGATTACGCTGACCTGAAGTATTATGACATGTACCTGAACACAGCAAAATGGAGGCCAAGACAGCTCGCTGACATTGTAATAAAAGCGCTGGAGGGGATGAAAAAATGATAAAAGAAGGAACAGAGTGCATCATCCTTAAGGGAAGTGATGCTGGAAAAAAGGTAGTAGTCAAAAAGGTGCTTGATAACACTTTCGTGGAAATAGAAGGAGAAAGAGTAAAGAGAAGGAGAATAAACGTAAGGCACATAGAACCCTTGCTCAAGGGCTGAGCAGAAGATGAATGCTCTTGTTCTCGTGGACAAGCCCCCTGGCATAACCTGCGCCAGAATAGACCTCCTGGTCAGAGAATGGTCAGGGGAAAAAGTAGCGCACGCGGGAACCCTTGACCCGCAGGTCACAGGGGTCCTCCCACTCCTGATAGGCAAGAAGGCGATCAAGCTCCTTGAGTACCTGCAGAAGAGCGAGAAGGAGTACGTCTGCCTCATGAGGGTCCAAAACGCGCAGGAAGAAAGGGTAAAGGAAGTGCTAAAGGAGTTCGTCGGAAAAGTTTACCAGACTCCCCCCGAAACCTCTGCGGTCGCGAAGAAGACGAGGGTCAGGAAGATATACAGGATAGACATTCTGGACATAGACGGAGATTACTTTCTCATAAAAGTGGCCTGCCAGCACGGGACATACATCCGCGTTCTCGTCAGGGACGTGGGAAGAGTGCTCGGGACAAAAACAGAAATGATAGAACTAAGGAGGATCAGGAGCAACGGGTTCTCAGAAGAAGAATGCGTTCCACTCGTCAGGCTAAAGGACGCGCTGAGCCTAGAGAACCCTCCAGAAGGAGTCCTCCTTCCTCTGGAAGAGGCAGTAAGGAGTCTTCCGAAGATAAAGGTTAAGAAAACTGCTGAAAAGAATATCATAAAGGGAGCCCCGGTCATGGCCCCCGGGGTTCTTGAGAAAAATGGACACATACAAAAAGGAAAGCCTGTCGCAATACTTTCAGAGGACGGAAAGCTGATCGGCGTTGGGATAGCGGAGTATGATAAAAACGAGTTTCCAGAGAGAGGGATTGTGGTAAGGACTCGGAAGGTCCTTGCGTAAACATTAAAATAACCTCTTCGGAAAAAGTATTAACAATGCCGGGATTGCGGAGTGGTTAACGCGCCAGCCTGGAGAGCTGGTGGGCTTCGGCCCACGTGGGTTCGAATCCCACTCCCGGCGTAGCCGGCCGGTGGCAGGAGGGTAGAGGGAACCCGCTGGAGGTTCCCCTTCCCGCTCCCGGCGTCATTAACAGCGCCCGCGGAGGACAGAAACCTTTTTAAACACCAGCATGAGAAAAAATAATACTCCTTTGGAGAGTACTTGGGAAAAACTGGCGAGGCCTTTCGGCCGGTGACCTACAGATAACCCCGCAAATTGTTTGAGGATCGGTGAATGTATGGCAGAGTTCAAAGGACGTCTTAGGATAGCCGGGAAAGACGTTGACGGAAACCTCCCCATACCCAAAGCCCTGAAACTGATAAAGGGCATAGGAACGAACCTTGCTGACAGCATAGCCAAGGTGTTCTCTGCATAAGCAGGCGTCGCTTTTTCAGAGAAAGCAGGGAACCTTACTGAAGAACAGATAGCACTAATAGAAAAGATAATAGCCAACCCGACAGCCTACGGTATTCCAGCGTACATGGTGAACAGAAGAAAAGATCCCGAGACAGGGGAGGATGTACACCTCACAGGCTCTGACCTTGACTTCGCAATAAAACAGGACAAAGAAAAGCACATGGCCCTGAAGAGCTGGAAGGGAGTAAGGTACGCTGCAGGACTCCCTGTAAGGGGCCAGAGGACCAGAACCATGGGAAGAAAGGGTAAGACCGTTGGAGTGCACAGGAAGAAGAAGTGATACTCATGGGAGATCCTAGGAGACTGAGGAAAAAGTATGACACCCCAAACCACCCTTGGGAGAAGAAAAGGATAGAAGAAGAAAAAAAGCTCGTTATAGAGTACGGTCTTAAGAACAAGAGAGAGCTCTGGCGCGCCCAGACATTGCTCAGGAAGTACAGACACCTCGCAAGAAGCCTTGTAGGACTTCCTCAAGAAGAGAGGGCAGACAAGGAAAAGGTTATCCTCGGCAAAATGATTGACCTCGGGCTGATAAAAGAGGGAGGAAGCCTTGATGATATCCTGTCCCTGAAGGTGGAGGATATTCTTGAAAGAAGGCTTCAGACCCTCGTGTGGAAGAAGGGAATGGCTCTGACGCCAAAACAGGCGAGGCAGTTCATCGTGCACGGGCACATACAAGTCAACGGAAGGCGCACTACCGCGCCAGGGATGATCGTGGACAAGAAAACAGAGCCCACAATAGACTGGGTCAAGGAACCCATACAACTGGCTCCGCCGAAACAGCAGGCGATGGTGGAAGCGCAGGATAAAGCAATAGGAGAAGGTGAGTCGAATGCCTGAACACTGGGGCGTAGCACACATTTACTCTAGCCAGAACAACACGATAATCACCCTGACAGACCTCACAGGGGCTGAAACAATAGCAAAATGCTCTGGCGGCATGGTGGTGGACGCGCAGAGAAAAGAAGGAAGCCCCTACGCCGCAATGCTCGCGGCCCAAAAGGTTGCCGAGATAGCAAAAGCAAAGGGAATAACAGGAGTGCACATAAAAGTGAGAGCCCCAGGAGGCCACTTCAGCAAGATACCTGGGCCAGGAGCACAAGCGTGCATAAGAGCCCTCGCGAGAAGCGGTCTCAGGATAGGAAGGATAGAGGACGTTACCCCAATACCACACGACACCACCAGAAGACCTGGTGGAAAGAGAGGAAGAAGACCATGAAGCTCACCATAAAAAAAGAGGACGAGAACAGGATAAAATTCGAGCTTACTGACGCGAACTACGCGTACGCGAACGCCCTGAGGAGAACACTCATGAGAGAAGTTCCCGTTATGGCAGTAAGAGAAATAGACCTGTACGAGAACACGAGCAGCATATTCCCGGAGTACATCGCCCACAGGATAGGAATGATCCCCCTCAAAACAGACCTGAAAAGGTACGTGCTTCCCGAAGAATGCTGCGGAGGCAACTGCTCAAAATGCTCCACCATACTAACCCTTGACGTGGAAGGGCCTAGAACAGTGTACGCGGAGGACCTCAAACCAACAGACCCTAACATCTCCCCGGTGTACGGGAGGATCCCAATAATAAAGCTGGCCGAGGGCCAGAGGCTAAGGCTGGAAGCAAAAGCAGTGCTCGGAAAGGCAAAGGACCACGCAAGATGGCAAGCGTGTCACGTGACATACAACACGAGCAACGGGAAAGACTTCAAGTTCGAGCTGGAATCCTACGGTAACCTGCCCGCCAAGAAGATTCTTGAAAAAGGGATAAAAATACTTGAGGCCCAGGTCAAGGAGATAAAACAGAAGGTCAAATGAAGGAGAGGACGCAGCCATGAAGAGAACAGAAAAGAAGGCAAGAGAAAAAACAAACCCGTTCATACTAGAGACTGTGATAGCCCTCAACAAGACGAAGGCAAGAGTATGGAGGGACGTTGCCGAGAGGATAGTGGCGCCCACGAGGCAGATCAAGGGAGTTCCCCTGTGGAGGATAAACAAGTACACCAACGAAGGGGACACGATAGTGGTGCCCGGGAAAGTTCTTGGCAACGGGAATATTGACCACAAGGTGACAGTGGCAGCATTGTCCTACTCGCAGGCCGCACTTGAAAAGCTCAAGGCGGCCAAGTGCAAAACGCTCACAATAAGAGAACTGTCCAAAAAGAATCCCAAGGGCAGCGGGGTCAAGATCATAGGGTGAAAGGAGAATGAAAGTCTACGACGGGGAAAACAGTGTTCTCGGAAGACTCGCCTCCAGAGTAGCACAGGACCTGCTGGAGGGAGAGGAAGTCAGGATAATAAACGCTGAAAAGATAGTCATCACAGGAAACGAAAAGGACATAAAAGCTAAGTACGCGCACAGGTTCCAGCAGCTCACAAACGCAGCAAACCCTCGGAAAGGACCCAACAGGAGCAGGAGACCAGACTACTTCGTGAAAAGGGTCATAAGAGGAATGGTCCCAAGGAAAACAGCAAGAGGAAGAGAGGCCCTCTCCCGTCTAAAAGTTTACATCGCAGATCCTGAGCAGCTAAAAGAAAAGGCAGAAAAGTACGCTGAGTGCAGGAGCCGGAAGAAAATGACCGTGCTCGAGCTGTGCACGTGGCTCGGGTGGAGGGGTAGAGCATGACCGCGAAGAAAAAGAAAGAGGAAAAGATAGTCCTTGCAAGAGGAAAGAAGAAGAGCGCGGTAGCAAGAGCGAGAATACGCGCGGGGCCCAAGAGCCTGAAGATAAACGGCAGGCCCGTGGAGACACTTAACCCTAAGATAGTCCAGGAGATAATAACCGAGCCCATAAAGCTTGCTGAGAACGTGCTCGGCGAGGGGTTCGACAACAACCTTGACATTGATGTTAACGTTTACGGCGGAGGGATAATGGGCCAAGCGTTCGCCACAAGAACCGCGATCGGGAAGGCACTGATCGCATGGACAGAATCAGAAGAGCTCAAAAAACTCTTCTCAGAGTATGACACCACCCTCGTGAAAGAGGACGTGAGGAGAAAAGAGCCTAAGAAGTACCTCAGGAAGGGAGCGAGAGCAAGGCCCACAACGTCGTACAGGTGAGAAAAACATGATGATCCCAGTAAGGTGCTTCTCCTGCGGCAAGCCCATAGGACACCTGTGGGAAGAGTACAAGAACAGAATAAAAGAAGAGGATCCAGAGAAAGTGCTGGACTCGCTCGGACTAGAAAGGTACTGCTGCAGGAGAATGCTTATATCCCACGTTGACCTCATAGACGATATAATCGCGTACGACCAGAAATGAAAAAAAAGCCCCCTGCTACTATCCGGGGCCGTGGGGTAGCCTGGCAGCCTTTCACCTTGGGGTGGTGGCGACCCGAGTTCAAATCTCGGCGGCCCCACCAAATAAGGGCGCCTTCCCCGCCCTTATGAACCCTTCCGTGCCGAATAAAAGTGAATTTCCCCCGCCGCGCGGTTAGTCTAGTCTGGTTAGGACATTGGCCTTCCAAGCCAATGACCCGGGTTCGAATCCCGGACCGCGCACCACCACCCAAGAACTACAAACAGTTTTAAAGCACTCCTCTTTCTCTTATACTCTGATGAAAAAGTTCAGAGAACTCAGCCTGCAGGAAAGAACAGAACTGCTAGGGATAGGGAAAAAGCTCTTAGAACGTTCCCTGGCCCCTGAAGACCTTGAAAGGATAGGCGAGAACCCTGCAGGCGTGCACGAGCTCCCCATCAGGATCCTGGACAGGCTGCCCGTGAACGGCAGGGAGTACACCGTGCCCCTGGTGACAGAAGAGGCTTCTGTTGTGGCCGGCGCGTGCTACGGGGCCAAGCTCTGCAGGCTTGCCGGAGGAATCCAAGCTAATGTCACAGAATCGCTGGCAAGAGCACAGGTCCTGCTGACGAGACCCTTAAAAAAGTTTGACAAGCGCAGGCTCCTGGAAAAAGCCAATGAAGGGCACAAGCATTCCAGGGCCGTTGACATTATAATAAAAAATGCTGGCAGTAAGAGGGTTCTGGAAATAGTTTTTGACCCGGGAGATGCCATGGGGGCTGCTGTGGCGAGCAGTATGGCCGAGGCAGTATCCGAGGAAATAGGCCAGGGTCTGGGGAGAGTGGTTTGCAACAAGTACGGGAGGAGAGTGCGCGCGAGCGTCAGAATCCCCGTGCAGTTGCTCGAACGAAAGCATGATGGAAGAACGATTCCTGGAGAGGAGGTCGCGCGCAGGATACAAAAGCTGAGCGAGTGGGCAGAGTCAGACCCTGACAGGGCAGTCACCCACAACAAAGGAATCATGAACGGGATCACGGCAGTCGCTCTCGCCACAGGACAAGACACCAGGGCAATAGAAGCAGCATGCCACGCGCACGCCGCCGCTAACGGAGATTATTCTCCCCTGAGCAGGTGGAGGGTTTCAGAGAAAGTGCTAGAGGGAACGCTTGAAGCAGTACTCCCGTGCGGGATTGTGGGCGGAGAACTGAAAACCTATCCGAAAACAAGGATTGCTTTGGAGATAATGGGCGTGCGCAGCGCGAACGAGCTTGCGCAGGTCATGGCAGGGGTTGGACTGGCACAGAACCTTGCTGCTTTGAGCATGCTCGCGACCATAGGCGTAACCAAAGGCCACGGAGGCCACAGGATCCGGCTGACACCCTCAGAGGAGAAGGAAACCAATAAAAGCAGGTGGTAACAGAATAAAGGATAGCGCGGGAGTCGCCTAGCCAGGTATGGCGCTGGACTCAAGGAACCCTTTCCGCTGGGCGCGCGAAAGCGTTCACGGAAAAGTTGGGGACATCCAGTGGCTTAGTGTGTTTCGCCCTCCGAAGGACGGAGCGCGAGAACTGCCGCCGAGGGTTCAAATCCCTCCTCCCGCATCAAGAAAAAGGAAGGGGGTAACAGGGGGAAACCAATGGGTGTCCCCCGTTTCAAATCCCTCCTCCCGCACCAGCATCCTGCAAGCCTGCCGAAAGAGTATTAAAGGTATTCAAAGGAAAATCCAAACAGACGACCTCAAAAAAAAGCGTGACAGAGGAGGGTACAGGCGCGCCGTTAGTCTAGTCTGGTAGGACACGGCCCTGCCACGGCCGTGGCCCGGGTTCGAATCCCGGACGGCGCACCATCCCCTAAAAAGGAAGAAGAGCAATGGTGCTGGATGAGGAACAAGATAACTGCCGTAAAGCTAAGGACAGTGCTGGACTCCACAGGAAGGAAAACAGTGGAGGCAGAGGTAGTAACAGACTTTGGCAGGGGAATTGCAGCATCCCCCAGGGGAACAAGCACAGGAAAACACGAAGCCGTTTTTGCCCCAAGACCAATTGAAGAACTTGTCTCCCAGGCAGAAAGAGGGCTCGTGCCAAGGCTCTTGACCCTGGAGTCCCAGGCCGAAGTGGACACGGAAATAGAAGAGTATGACGGGACAGGGAACTTCTCGTTCGTGGGAGGCGCGGTGTCCACAGCAGTATCCATGGCAGCGGCAAAAGCGTTCGCCAGCGCGTTCGGAATGCCGTTGTACCAGACGCTCGCGCTCACTAACACCCTGCCATTCCTGCTCTCAAAAGTGATCGGGGGAGGAATGCACGCGCATAACGGGTGCGACGTACAAGAGATCCTGGTCCTGGGAAAAGGAAGGAGCGTAAGAGAGTGCGCGGAGATCAACAGGACGGTGCACGAGAGGATAGGGAACATCCTCAGGACAGGAACAGACCTTGAAGGAGGATGGGTAGCGCCCCTCACATGCGAGGAGGCCCTTGGGCTCGTCACGGACGTGATAACAGAAGCAGGGCTCAGGGCAAGCGTCGGTATTGACGTGGCAGGGAGCACCATCTACCGCAGGGGAGCATACTTTTATAAACGAGAGGGAAGGAAAAGAGATTCAGGGGAACAAGCCGAGTTCATAAAATCGCTCGTCAAAAACTACAAGCTCGTTTACGTGGAAGACCCCTTCCACGAAGAAGATTTCGAAAACCACCGCCAACTGACAAAAGCCCTTGGGAAAAGGGTTTTCGTGTGCGGAGACGATCTTTACGCGACCAACCTGAAGAGAGTAGAAGAAAACCCCAAGGCGACCAACACCGTGCTCATAAAACCAAACCAGGCGGGCACGCTCACCCGAATGTTCAATGCGATAACAGCCGCTCAGAACAACGGGCAGGGCATTGTCCTCTCCCACAGGTCCGCCGAAACAAACGATGCGAGCATCGCACACTACGCGGTCGCGTTCGATGCCAAGATGATAAAGATAGGGATAGTCGGCGGAGAGAGGACAGCAAAGATAAACGAGCTCATAAGAATAGAAGAGCAAATGGAAAAACCGCGGATGATCGCACTAAAAAAATGACAAAGAATTGATAACCCGCATTGTTTTCTTGCGGGAGAAAAGGAGGTGCATAAATTTGGCTGAAACAACAAACCAACTGGTACCCCTTGAAAAACTGTTGGAAGCAGGAGTGCACATAGGCAGCAAGTTCAAGACAGGGAACATGAAAAGGTTCGTGTACAAGCACAGGAACGATGGCCTGTGCGTGCTTGACGTGAACCAGACCCAGGAAAGGATAAGGATTGCTGCAAGGTTCTTGGCCACGTACGATCCGGAGGACATCCTGATAGTCGCAGGAAGGGCGTATGCTCAAAAGCCAGCCAAGACCATGGCGGAAACGATACAAGCGAAGTATGTTATAGGAAGGTTCATTCCAGGAACCCTGACCAACCCTGCTAACGAGAACTTCGTGGAACCACGGGTAGTGCTCGTAGCAGACCCTCCGATAGACAGGCAGGCGATACAAGAAGCGAAGAAGGCAAAGATACCTGTCATCTCCTTGTGCGACAGCAGCAACCTTACCAAGAACATTGACCTGGTTATACCAGCCAACAACAAGGGGAAGAAGAGCCTTGCCCTCATCTTCTGGCTTCTGACAAGGGAGTTCCTGAAGAACAAGGGCATCATAAAATCTGACTCCGAGTTCAAGAAAAGGCCTGAGGAGTATGAGTCAGGAAGAGAAAGGAGGCAGTCTTAGAAGCCCCGCAGTAGCAGGAACATTTTATCCTGGAGAGAAGAAAGCGCTCGAAAGAGCACTTCAAAACCTTTTCAAACCCCCTGCCGAAAAGCCCGAGGGGAACATTGTGGGGCTCGTGTGTCCCCACGCGGGTTACATTTATTCCGGCAGGACTGCCGCGCGAGCATACTCTCTCCTGCAAGGCTCAACAAGACGGAGTGTTGTGGTAATAGGCCCGAACCACACGGGCCTAGGCGCTCCCGTCTCCGTTTACCCCGAGGGAGAGTGGGAGACTCCCCTCGGGAGAGTGCCAGTGGACTCCGAAAAAGCCGAAAGGCTGGGGAGCTTGTTCTGGAAAGACGAGCTGGCTCACCTGCACGAGCACTCGGTCGAAGTCCAGATACCCTTTTTACAGCACACGCTGAAGGAGTTTAGGCTCGTGGCAGTGTGCATGATGGACCAGAGAATCGGAACGGCCAGGCGCTTGGGCCAAGCCTTGCACGAGATCCTCGACCCAGAGAAAGACCTTGTGGTGGCTTCCACAGACTTTTCTCATTACGTTCCCCAGAACGTGGCAGAAGAAAACGACCGGATGGCGATAAAGGCCATAGAAGAAGGAGATCAGGAAGGCCTTTACTCTCTGGTGCGCAGGGGCCTTAGCATGTGCGGCTACGGGCCAGTGTGCGCGCTAATGGAGTACGTGAGGCTCTTGAAAGGGAGAATTCGGAACATAGAGTACTCCACCAGCGCTGAAACTAACGGGGACTATTACAATGTTGTCGGGTACGCTTCTTTTTATGCAGAGGTGGAATGAATGGGGAAAGCTTCGGCACCGGGAAAAATAACCATACTCGGAGAATACGCTGTGCTGTACGGAAAGCTTGGGATAGCGGCCGCCGTTCAGGAGAGAGTGCACGCGGAGGCCTCAGAGCACGAGAACATCCTGATTGACCTGAACGGAAAGAAAAAGGAGTACTCTATCCAGGAGGCCAAGAGGCTGTTCGTGGAATCAGAGGGAATGATAGAAAGGAAGGACGCGGAGTCCCTTCACAAGCTGGTCTCCGAAAGGTTTCCGGCGATCTGCGCCCTGGCCTGGAAGTGCCTGGAGCTAAAAGGATCTGAGAATGGAGTGCACCTGAAGATAACCCACACCCTCCCTGAGGAAAAGGGCCTTGGGTTTTCTTCAGCACTGTCTGTCGCGGTCGCTGGAGCGATAATAGGACACAACACGGACTCCGAGAAGAGAAGGGTTTTTGACGCGAGCCTGTTCGGTGACAGCATAGCCCACCTTAATCCCAGCGGTTTGGACTGTGAGACGAGCATAAAAGGAGGATTCATCTCGTACAGGAAAGGGTTCGGGCCGAAAAAAGTGGATGTTGACATGGAACTCCCGATAGTCATAGGAGACACAGGGACCAAGAGCGACGCGGTCAGGATGGTCAGGAGAGTAATGGACATGGTGAGCACGAACCCTGCTGCCAAGAGATGGATAGAAGAGCTTGACGAGGCTGCCAGGGACGGTCTCGAGGCCCTGAAGAAGAGGGACCTGGAAGAGCTCGCGTTCAACATAAACAAGTCCCAAGAGCTCTTAAGGCACCTGAGAGTGTCAACCCCGAAAATAGAGGACCTTATCATAGCCAGCCTGCGGGCAGGGGCGATCGCGGCAGAAATCGCGGGCCAAGGAGGCGGGGGAGCGATGTTCGCGCTGTGCGAGAAACCAGAGGACGTGGAAAAAGTGGCCATGGCCATAGAAAAGGCAGGAGGGAGGGTCATAAAAACCACGATAGGCGGGCCAGGACTGCAGGTTACCGGAGAATAACGGCGGATGCCGTGGCAAGCCTTTTATTACGACCGGGAATAATTCCTTGCAGGTGACCGGAAAATGGGGGAACTTATCATAGTCAAGCTCGGCGGGTCCGTAATAACAAAAAAAGACTCCGAGACTCCTGAAGTGAACAAGGAAACGCTGGACAGACTAGCAGGGGAACTGGGAGAGTGGTATTCTCCTGAAAAAAGGCTTGTGATCATTCACGGGGCCGGCAGCTACGGGCACGTTATCGTCAGAAAAACAGGCATACACGAGGGCGTGAAGAATTTTGAGCAAAGGCTTGCTTTCGCAGAAACCCAGAGGCTGCAGAACGAGCTTGACGTGATAGTGTGCAAAAGTATGATAAAAGAGGGTATTCCTGCGTTCCCTGTTCAGGCCAGTGCCACGGCGGTCATGAACAAAGGGAAACTGGAAAAAATGGATTACGAGGTTGTGAAAGGACTCGTCAACGCTGGGATTGTGCCAGTACTCTACGGCGTGCCAGCGTATGATACCACGAGGGTCTGTTCAATACTGTCCGGAGACGTCATCGCCCCCTACCTTGCCGTGAGGCTGGGAGCGAAGATGATGATCCACGGGACTAATGTTAACGGAGTGTACACAAAAGATCCTCGGAAGCATGAGGACGCAGAGCACATTCCAGAGGTAAGCCCTGAAAACTGGGAGAAAGTAAGAGAAGCGCTGGGAGGATCAGCGGACACGGACGTGACAGGGGGAATGAGAGGCAAGGTGGAAGAAGCGTACGAGCTCGCGCGGAAAGGAGTCATGTCCAGGATAGTAGACATTACTGTCCCGGGAATGCTGTTAAAAGCCCTGAACGGAGAAAGGGTTGGAACTCTCATAAGGTGAAAAAAAGATGACCAAGACCGAAGAAAGGAAAAACGACCACCTGAACATCTGTGTTAACGAGAATGTTGAGACCGGGAGCACGTGGCTGGAGCACGTGAAGCTCGTTCACTATAGCCTGCCCGAGATTAACTTCAACGAGGTTGACACGAGCACGGAGTTCCTCGGCAAAAAGTTCAGCATGCCTCTGATGATAACCGCGATAACAGGGGGGACCAAAAGAGCTCAGGAGATTAACAGGAAGATCGCGCGCGTAGCGCAGGATAAAGGAATCGGGATGGGAGTGGGAAGCCAGAGGATCATGATAGAAAAGCCTGGGACGAGCGAGACGTTCTACGTCAGGGACATCGCTCCCGACATTTTCCTGGCGGGAAACATTGGAGTCTATCAGATCAAACAGTACTCTCCAGAACAGGTGCTGGAAGCAACGGACAGGATAGAGGCTGACGCCTTGTGCGTTCACCTGAACGCCGCGCAGGAGGTGTTCCAGCCGGAGGGGGACACTGATTTTTCAGGATGCCTGGACGCACTGTCTGACCTGTGCAAAGCGGCAGGGATCCCGGTGATAGCAAAAGAGGTCGGAAACGGGATAAACAGGACACTGGCTAAAGAGCTCGTCAGCGCAGGAGTTAGCGCGATAGACACTGAAGGAGTAGGAGGAACCAGCTGGATACTTGTGGACTCCTTGAGGGGAGGTCCTGACCCCTCACAGTTCCTTGACTGGGGAATCCCCACAGCCGCGTCCGTCATGGAATGCGCGGCCGCAGGCGTGCCCGTAATAGCTTCGGGAGGAATCAGGACCGGGCTTGACATGGCCAAGGCGATATCCCTTGGCGCGAGCCTGGCCGGGTTCGCGCTGCCTGCCCTGAAGGCCGTGGAAGAAAACAGGCTAATAGACCTGCTGGACAGGATAGGGTTTGAGCTCAAGACAAGCATGTTCCTTACAAGGTCCCGGACCGTTTCTGACCTGGCCAGGGCAGAAAAAGTGATTACAGGCCCCTTACTGGAATGGGCCGGACAGCGCATGAAATAAATACTCTCTGCCCCTATATCCTCTTTGAACATGAACACAGAGAGCACTTTCCTCCAGGTTTTCGACTCCCTGTCACAAAAGGCTTTGAAGAGAGCAGAGTACAGGGTAATGGACAGCACCGCCCCCCACTTCAATGAATTGTTCGACCAGGCCCTGAAGAGATTCCCCAAGCTTAAAAACAGCCCTAAGGTCAGAGAAATAAAAAAGAAGGCCATGCAGATCTATGCCCTGAACTTTTTCGAGCACGCGTACCACAGTGTCATGAAACGAGCGAAGGAACACGGCATAAAGGGCACGGTCAGCAAGCCGGAAGTGTACCTGTCAAAGATCAAGCCAAGGATAACAGAACAAATGATGAAAAAAGGCATTCCCAAAGAGATTGCCGAAAACATTGCAGACGCTCCCATAGACAGGCACACCCTGCGGGGATACGCTGGAGAGCTCGTTACCGAGCTCCTGATGAAGGCAACCTACGGTAAGAAAAATTACTACGGGGAAGCGGGAGACATTTTCGCGCAGCCCAGGGTGTACTCTAAAGGGAAGAGGGGAAAGTACCTCACGGTGGACGGGAGCATAAAATACGTTCTCCCTGACGACAAGAGCACCCACTACTTTTTCGTGGAAGTGAAAACAGCGCCGAAGACAAGCGGACAGATAATGAAAATAGTTGATAAATACTCCAAGAAAACGTTGGACACTCCTGATGGGGTGAAAAAAGGAGAGAGGGGACTGTTGGTCTTGCTGGGCAACGAGGAAGTTGACTTCAAGACGAAACTAGAAGCCTACAAGAAGGGAGTGGTGATTATAGACAAGAGCACGTTCAACAGGCTCAT